>JAHBXU010000423.1 GCA_019636315.1 Planctomycetaceae bacterium
GATTCCACGCGGGTGAAGCGGCCAACCCGCGACGCCCACCAGGCGGCAACAGTTACCGGCACAACACCCGCGGCAACCCACAGCACGTGCGGCCACAGCGCGGGCAACATCAGCTTGACGATCAATACCGCCGTCCCAAACGCAAACAGATACACCGCCAACCATTCCACGGCCCGCTGCAGGAACTGCCCGAAGTGGAGCCGCCGCAAATGCCGGTCAATCCATCGGTCGCGCGCGGTCATGGGCTTACTCCAGGGGATCAGGTTGATCGGAAAGGAATGCGATCGCCGCACCGGTGAACTGGGCGGCTCAAGGATGTACGAGAATTCTAACGCATGCGATCAAGGGAAACCCCTGTCATCGGCGGGATTCGTGTGGAAATCCAACGCCCCTTGTCAAGACGACCGCAATTTGGCCGCACCAATCACTCCCCCGTCGTGTGAATCGTGTTGTAGACGACGCCTTCCACGGGTTGACCCTGTTTGTCAACGAGTCGGTAGTCAATCTGCATCTGCATGACCGGCTTGATGTTGGGTACGGTGAGGAATACCTGGCGACCATCTTCGCGGACTGTGGCCGTCTGGATGGGCACCACGTCCTGACCCTCTGCATCCAGATTCGAGACCGAATACCGTGCTGATCCATATTCGCCGCTCCAACGGTAGTTCCACTGCTCGATATGATATCGCTCCGGGTTGGCAGCGACATCACGATCAAGCGGTTCGCTGAACGTCAGGCGGATGCCGCCGGGCTCGATCGCCAGGTCCGTCGGCGACATCCACGATTGGCCCGTGTGCCGCACCCGCTGCAGACAGCCATCCACGACCGCGGCAGTCTGCCAGCCATCCATGCCCACGACGTACAGGTGCCCGTCGTTCGGGCGAAACCGTCCCCGCTGAATTCCCGACTCGAACTGCAGGCCGAGATCGACCGCGCCCGCCTGTTCAATCTCGCCAAGCTGCTGCATCATTAACAGCATCATGCGGCATCGGCCAAAGCTCATGTGGAGATACCGTCCCCCGAGCGGTCCCCAGTGTTCGGGTGGGACGGCAACCTGTCCGCCGGCCGAACCGTCCATCTGCCGCGGCAGCCAGCAAAGGGGACCGTCATACAACTCGGGCGGCGTCTCGCAATGATGACAACGAAAGTCGCCATAAAAGCCCCCCTTGCGGTAAATGTCGATCCGCGTCGAGGGCATCCAGTTCCCCTCCTGATCGGCCCCGGTGATGCGTCCGTCCGGTAGAACACCCAGCCCGATGGGATGCCGAAACCCTGTGGAGAAGACTTCGCTCCGCTGTCCGTCCGCCGAGACCTTCATCAGCGTCCCCCCGGTTGGAACGTGCGGATCGCCGGTCGAATGGAAGTAGAAGTTTCCCTCCGGATCCGTCTCCAGACAGGTATCAAACGAATGTTCGCCGCCGCCGACGTACCAGTCGGCGTTGAACGACTCGTAGAAGTCCGCCTCGCCGTCCCCGTTCAGATCATGCAACCGCGTGAGCTGACCCCGCTCCAGCACGAGCACCTTGCCGTCGACAACCTTGAGTCCCAGCGGCTGATACAGCCCCGTTGCGTACCGCTTCCAGACGACTTCGTCTAAGTCGTCGTCCATACCGGTGAGCTTCCAGACGTCCCCATGCACGGTCGAGACGTACACGTCGTCACCGAGGAAGTCGACGCCGCTGAGGAACATCAACGCCTTGTACGGATTCTCGAACGGCACGCCGATGGTGTCGATGACATATGGCGCGTCATTGGGAGCAATTGAGCCGCGCGTGACGATCCGCTCGGGCCACTGCGACGGACCTGCATCGAGCCGCGCCCTGATGAAATCTCTAAGGAGCCCCGGGGAATCATGCACACGCCGGACCCTCGTCGTCAATGGCAGTGCGTCCCCTTCATTCTTGTTGAGATACGTGGATACCTTGATAACTGTGGGGAACTTGATCGTGGGTAATTGCAGGACGATGCGCGCTTCCTCATCAACAACGCGCGCAGCAATCCTGTATTCGAAAGTTTCACCTGCTCGTATTGCCGCTACGGGTTGACAATAGGTCTCAGCGCCCCCGTGCCGCGTCTGAAAGTCGATTACGTCGGAATCGGTTTGTGGAGAGGTTGACCCTCGGGAAGTCGTCCACAGTAGGACCTCAGAGGGATGCTCCAGCCCTTCGATTACAAACGTCCGGGTGAAGATGTCGAACTCCTCACGGTGCTCGATCCAGGGCATCTCCAAGACGCGGCCCGTCTCGCCGACGGTGTAACTGAGAATCGTGCGGTCGCCGTGTCGGTGCATCCCCTCGAAGTGCGCCCAATCGCGCGGCAGCGGGCCCGTTGCGGACGGGGACTCCGGCCATTCTCCATCGGCTCGCGACCAGCCGGCGCCGGGTGACGTCGCGAACTGCACGTCTCCCGCCGGCTGCGGCGTGTTCAGCAGCGCGAACCGCCGGTCGCTGTGAGAGAGAAAGTCGCCAGTCCACGCGCATGCCCAGCGGAGTTGATTGCGGTCGAAAATGATCGCCGCTTCCCCTTCGTCGCCAATGCGAATCGCCGTCCCTTTGAACGACCGATGCATCACTGGCTGGCCGTCCTTGTCCACGCGCCCCGCATCCGGATACCGAAACGTCGCGTTCCAGGTGCGGCCCGTGTCCATCGCCCGCAGCCGCGGGTCGATCCAGTGTTCGTCGGTCTCCTTGACGTAATCGGGTACGTCCCCTTTCTGAGGGCGCGGCGTCCAGTCGGGATCAAAATCGAGAACGCGGCGCGGCGAATTGACGGCGGCGCCCGAATCACGTTCCTCGGCAGTGACCGTTGAGGCGCCACGTCGACCAGCGACGATAATCGAAAGAAGGATCAACGCTGAAAGGATCGATTGTCCGCGTCCAACCCGCCGCATTGCGTTTCCTCATCGTCCACAAAGTCGAGTCGCCCATGACCTGGTGTCAACGCCTCCAACACGGGATTGTGAAGTCGCGCAGCCCTCTCTGCAATGGCGCCCGCTGACTGGCACTGGGTCGGGTGTCGGAGCGAATTTCGGCAGATTCAGAAAATCTTGGGTGGCATGCCGTCACGGCCTGAGCCGGGTCGGCATGTCCTGCGGGTTTCCGGCATGCTCACCCGCAAGGCGTCTGGGCTCCTGCCGGGCGCGTCAATTCTTGCCCAGCGACCCGACGAAGGCCGTGACGCGATCCCGCTCCCCGCCGAAAACGAAAGTCACCAGCATCCATGCTTTCGTCTTACGACAGCGACAGGCCGTTCAGTTCACACTGAACTCCGGCGGGAATGTCGCCGCACCGGGCGACGTTGGCGACGGCGCTGCGAGCCGCTGCAGCACCCAGGCACAGCGGCGGCGAACATCCGTTTCCATCAGGAGCTCGGCCGACTCCAGCGGGGTCAGCGGGAGCGAGGAGCACAGGAGGTCGCAAAGCACACCCAGCGAGAGGTCCTCCGCGACGGAGTGCTGCAACTCGGCACACCCCTGTAACTGAGGAAAGCGACGGCGGAACGCCTCCAACAACGACCGGCGGCACCCGTCCCAATATTTGGCCGACTGCTCCGGATACACATCCTGCAACGGCTCGAGCCGGCCGATGCGGTAAAGATGATCTGTGACCGGTTCCTCGTGCACCCTCGCCCGGCAGACGCCCCTGAGCACGATGTTGTATCGGCCGTCGTCGAGCCGCTCATGCATGACGATCTGCCCCAGACTGACAACCGGATAAATGGCGGCGGCCTTCGTCTGATACACCGCTTCTGAGGACGGCCGCAGGAGCGCCATGGCGATCAATCGATCACCCGCCAACGCAGCGGCCGTCATGTCCCGATACCGCTCTTCAAACACGTGCAGCGGAAGCACCAACTGCGGGAACAAGACCCCATTCGGAAGTGGAAACAGCGGCGCGTAACCGGTGAACTGTTTCAGGCAAGTCGCAACGTCAAACGGCGTCATCATGGAACAACGGGGAGGGTTAGCGATATTCTGGGAATGCGGTCCACATCGAGCACTGTTCCGACAGGATACTCGTTCGTGCAGACCAGCAGTTCGGCGAAACAGTGTTTGAAGTCGGACAGGAACTCTGCGAGTGGTATCCCGAGGTGTTCTGCTCCATACGGCTCCAGGTAACGTCGAGCGGACGTGTACATCTTCCTGGCTCCGCCGAGATTGCCGCCTTCAAAATGAAACACCGCCACCGCGGCGTGAATCAGCCCCTGATAGAACTCACGATCCGGCCCGAGCGTCTCGCCCCAGAGTTCTTCCAGCACATCATGACAGGCAAAAAACTCGTGTTCGTTGAACAGCCGCACGCCCTCCAGAAATCTTGGGTCGGACGCGACAGCCATCAGATCATCGCTGTTCTTCAACCGGAAACGTGCACAACTGGCAGATTGCGGCTCCATTGACCGCCGTTATCATGTGCTTCGCCAGGCTGTTCTTCTCGGCTCAATTCTATGAACACCGCTTTGGACGTGTCTACGACCTTTTTTCAGTCCTCTTCGAGAATGCCGAAATCCCCCGCCGACCGTTCTCCCGTTGCGCGAGCACCGCATGCCCGCAGGATCGTCAACGCCCTGAAACGCGCGTACCCCGAAGCCGAGTGCGCGCTCCATCATGAGAACGCCTTTCAGCTGCTGGCGGCGACCATCCTCTCCGCCCAGTGCACGGACGAACGCGTCAACCTCGTCACTCC
>JAHBXU010000424.1 GCA_019636315.1 Planctomycetaceae bacterium
AGCTGGGATCTGAGCGGCAACGTCGACTTGGTCTTTGACGGAGCCAATGCGCTTGCGGAATTGACGCAGACAGCAGACACATGGCTGGGGCAATTGATGATCCTCGATCCTACCGTGACGAGCCTCTCGTTCGACCTGACGACGGTGGCCGCCGGACCGGGCGACGTTCTCGAAATCCTGTTTGATGATCAGCTCCTGGCGACAATCGACTTGACGTCCCAACCGCCTCAGCAACGGTTGTCCGTGCCGCTGGCCAGCGTCGCCGGACAATACGGCGTGATTCGATTTCGATTGACAGGGCCGGAAGAGACCGCGTCCATCATTCGGCTCGACAATGTGACAGCGGGCACGATGGCGGAGAACGAAGCAAGTGCATTGGACGCCTCGGTCAACGGCGGCGATGTGAACCGAGCGGGAATTCGGGAGTGGACAGTCGAGTTCGATCAGCCGGTGACACTGGATTCGGCCGGGGTGCTGGCGTTGTTCAACCACACCACAGGGCAGAGCATCAGCGTGAATGGAGCCGTGCTGGTGGGAAATGGGACGGCATCTGTCACGTGGGTGCTCGCCGATGGACCGGGAGGAATGGCGGACATTGTGTTGCCGGATGGGTGGTACACGGCTGAGGTCATCCTGACGGAGACGACGCCCAATCTCGTGGAGCCCTTCGAGTTCGAGTTCCACAAACTCGCGGGCGACGTCGATGGAGACGGGCTCGTCAACTTCAACGACTACTTTGAAGTGCGGGAAAACTTTGACACGTTTGGCCCCGCGTTCCGGCCGGGCGACGGCGACGGCGACGGCCTCGTGAACTTCAACGATTACTTCGCCGTCCGCGAGAATTTCGACGCCGTGCTGCCGCCGATGACCAGCGGCTTTGCCGCATCGTTCATCGCGGCCTCCAGTGGCAGCCTGCTCGATGACGAACCGGTCAAGACGACGCTCGTCGCCGCGCCTCCGCCCGCGCCGGTCGAAGCTCCGCCCGCCCGCGGCAAACTTCTCTCGGACAGGGACGATGAAGACGCCCCGCCCGTCATCACCGCCTCCTCCCCCACGCCGCAAACATCGATCACCCAATCCGACGACCCGTACGAAAACGGCAAAGGGCTGCTCAGAAAGTCATAAGCCGGGTTCGCCAAGTGACGTCTCCCAGCGAGACACAACAGATCTCTGCGCGACGCTTCGTTGGCCCAGACGCCGCCGCTGCTCCATTGTATCCGACGTCATGGGGACGCGTTTTCTCGTTCAATTGCTCTACGAACGGAGCCGTTTCTCATCTGCAGACCGACTCCCCACACATCTGCCCAAGCATCGAACCCCCTTCTCGCGACATTCGGCATTGAATCAACAACGTATCCCGCCGCAAAGTAACATCTATGCTGCTGTAGTCCCAAGCGAATTGCCGGTGCATAACTCAGCACGTAGGCAATCACGATGACACTCGCGACTGACGCCACTCCTGTCATCAACTGGCACTTCTCCGTTTTATCACGTGCCATGACATTCATGCCTCCTCGAATTGACCCCACACATCGGCGACCCTGACAGTGCCGGCACACGACAGAAGAATTGGAGCCACGGTTCTCTGAAGCGCTGGCAGCACATCCGCGCCCACTTCTCTCGAAGTCCGGTCGATCAATCACCGTCCGACGGTCATCGAGATTGACGTTCCGTCCTGATGACTCAAGGCGTTCATGGCTCCGATGTGCCCATCAACCGCACGATCCAGAAGGTCAATACCAGTAGTTCCCCAAACAGGAACAGATAGAATGGTGCGGCAGCGAGATGCCACCAGCCGCGCAGGGACACGCCTAAACATACGATCGACGCGAGTGTCCCCGTTCCAATGAGCACGCCATAGGTCGTCGGTCCCCAGGCTCCATAGAGGGGCGCATAGCGCATGTTGTCCGCGTACGAATCAGTCAATACCACGAAAATGAACCACACCAGCGGTCCCGCAATCCATCGGTGTCGCCGTCCCGGGCGGCCAAGCGGCAACTCCGCCGACGGCTTGGAAAACCTGACATCGGGAAATGGACTCGGCAGCATATCAGCAATGTTGGGCCCGTTGGGTGGCCTGGTGTCACGGCGTTTGCCGCGTCGCCCTGCGTGCATCGCTCCACATGCTCACTCGCGTTCGGTGTGAGAGCTGGCCACCTTGCCGGCACCCGTTCCGACTATGAATGCTATGCGGTGTCTTTCGTCTTACGATTCATGGTTCACCGCTGGAAGATCGGCAGGTAGCCCTTGTCGAGTTGCAGGATCGTGGCGTTCATGGCCGTCGTGTAGACGGGGCCGACGTGGCCTTCCTGCCAGGAGCCGTCGGCGGATTGCTTGCGGATGATGGTGTCGCCGATTTCGCGGCGGTAGCGTTCCCATTTGTCGCCGCCGAGGCGGTACATGACCTGGGCATAGTAGTAATGGGCATAGTGCCAGTGGCCGAAGGTGGACTGCATCCCGCCTCCGCCCGGCCAGATGTTTCGCTCGCAGAAGTCGAGCATCTTTTTGACGTTGGAGCCTTCGTATTCGCCCGAGCTGAACAGAGCGGCGATGGCCGCGGCGGTGATCGGCGGACGCGGGCCGCCCTGCCGCATAATGCTGTACTGCACGCCGCCGTCTTCGGTCAGGCAATCGTCGATATACTGCCGCGCGCGATCGATGATCTCGCTCGGCACCGGGATGCCGGCGTTGCGGCAGGCGCGCAGTCCCTGGACCTGCGTGATGCAGGTGGACCCTTCATCAAAGTTGTTACCGTCCTTCGCGGAGACATAGCCCCAGCCGCCGCGGTCGGTTTGAGCGTACCCGCTGAACTGCACGGCTTTCGTCAGGACACGGCGAATGTCCTCACGACGTTCGGCATCCTCCTCTTCGCCAAAAACCGACGAAAGGAACAGCATCGAGAAGCCGTGGCCATAGGTGTAGCGGTAGTCGTCCTGATAGCCGATCAGGCCGTTGGGCTGCGACATGTCGAGCAGGTAATCGACCGCCTGCGAGACGTTGGGGGCGTACTTGCCGCGGGTGGTGGTTGAGCCTTCGGAGAGCAGGGCGAGGCCGGCGAGGGCCGTCATGGCGACCTTGTACTGACCGTTGTTGGCCTCCCAGTGTCCCTGACGTCGCTGCTCGCGGACGAGATAATCGAGGGCACGCGAGACGGCTTTGTCGATCTTGGGATCACGTTCCGCCGCCGAAGCCGCTGGAGCAAAGGCCATCATCAGCGCAGCTGCGATCGCAGCAGGCAGCAGGTAACGCATGCGTCGAACTCCCTTGAAGTCGATTCACGGAACGGCGCAATCCAACCCCTGCGGCGGACAGTCGTTCCGGCCAATCTATTGTCTGTTGCCCGGGGGAATTCGGCAACTGCGATTCCCGGACGTGTGGTCAACCCCGGCAATCGGGGGACGTCAATTCAGCGGCGGGAACGTGAGACCGAACTTGCGGGACATCTCCTGTCGGACCTGCTCTCCGGCGGCGTTGACAGCATTCACACTTTCGGAGTGGCTCCGTTCGGCCGCCTGATAGCGTTTGCCGCTCGACCCCTGCCGCTCCTGCACGGTGCCTCGGGTCAGAAGTTCGCGGCCTGTCTGAGCCACCTTGCCGCCATCGACGTACCACTGCGTCAGTTGATCGCGCAGTTGAATCACACGCGGATCGACGGCGTTCATGTTCAACTCGCGCAGGGCGCTGACGGCAAACTCAGCCGCCTGAATGCGGGCGTCGAGAAAGCCCGCGGCATTGGCGGCCGTCACTCCGTCGGCGGGTGCTGTCCGGAGCGCTGCTTCCTGCAGAATGATGGCGTTCATGCGGTTCCAGCAGGCGAGCGTCGCCTCCCCAGTGGGTCCAGCCGCGACTTCGGGAGTCGCAGGCCGCAACGCCGGACTGTCAGATCGACTGGCGGGCGGTGAATTGCTGGTCGTTGCGACTGGATTTCCGTGACGCGGCGACGGCTCGCGCGGGGATTCGACCGAAACGGGGGACGACTGCAGATGGACCAGTTCACGGCGAAGCGATTCGACCTCACGCCGCAACTTTTCGGCTTCCAGTTCGCGCTGGAGCTTGTCGCGTTCGGCAGCCAGTTCCTGGGCGACGTTCTCGGACTGCGGTAAAGCTGTGACAGTGTTTGACGGGGAAGAATCGTTCGTCTGGCTGATCCCCGAGGCCGACGTCTGATCGACCGGCACCCTGGATGGTCCAATGAACAGCAGTCCGCCGCCGATCACTCCCAACAGAAACCCGCCGCAAAGAATGCTCCAGGTCACGCATTGCCGGGCCGAGAAACACTGCGAGAAACGTGATTCCGACATGGCCGTGTTCTCTTCGCTGGTAAGGGGAATGGAGCCGCTTCGGTAAGTGAGAACAAAGGAATTGTGCTGAATCGGCCGATTGCAATGATGCCCGTCGTCGAGATGCAGCATCTCCTGCGGGAACTCTAGCTCACGAATCGTTGTGGCAAGACGACAAGGTGGTCACCCCACAGGCCAGAGCGGGCACTTTCTGACGGGTGCCGTTCTGATGGCCGCTGCACTGGCGGTGTGTCCCCGGCCAATGCGCGGCGATCGTGACGGCCAACAATCTGCGGCGGTGCCGTTTTGCATTCCGCTCCCGATGAAATATCATCCGAGCTTCGTCACTCGTCATCACCGAAGTTCGCCGAGAGAGTTCGCCCGATGCCCCGCAATA
>JAHBXU010000425.1 GCA_019636315.1 Planctomycetaceae bacterium
GCCGGCCGCCCGTTCGATCTCGGTTTCCGTTGTGAATCGGCCGATGCCGAACCGGAGGCTGGCGAGACTTAACGTCTCGGGCACTCCCATCGCGCGCAAGACATGACTCGGCTCGGGATTGGCCGTCGTACACGCCGAGCCGGAGCTGACCGCCAGCCCGTCCAGCCGTGCGAGCAGCGCTCCGCCATCGACGCCGCCAAAGCTGAGGTGCAGGTTTCCCGGCAGGCGGTCGTCCGGACAACCATTGAGCATCACGTCTTCCAGTGACGTCGTGATGAGGTCATCTAAGAGATGTCGCAGCCGCTGCAAACGCGCGGCCTCCTCCCGCATTTCGACCGGCGCAATGCGGCACGCCTCTCCGAATCCGACGATGAGCGCGACGGGCAAAGTACCGCTCCGCAGTCGCCGTTCGTGGCCACCGCCGTCCAGCTGAGCGCGGAGCGGGATTGACGGATCGCGGCGTCGCACGAACAGCGCCCCGACCCCTTGCGGGCCGTACAGTTTATGTGCCGTGAAGCTCATCAAGTCGATGGGGACTTCATGCATGGACAACGGAATGTGCCCCACCGCTTGAGCCGCATCACAATGAAAGAGGACGTTTCGTTCGGCACAGACGCGGGCGATCGCCGCGACTGGATTGAGCGTGCCCACCTCGTTGTTGGCCGCCATGACGGACACCAGCGTCGTTTCGGGACGAATGGCGTCCGCAACTGACTGTGGATCGACGCGCCCCATCCGGTCAACGGGAAGAATCGTGACGTCACAGCCGCCGCGTTTTAGTCGGCGCACCGGATCAAGCACCGCCCGATGCTCGGCCGCATTGACGATGAGATGTGGCCGCCCGTCCGTGTGGAGGAGTCCCTTGATCGCCAGATTGTTGGCTTCGGTTGCCCCGCTGGTGAAGATGATCTCCTCGGGCTGGGCGCCGAGGGAACGGGCGACTTGCAGCCGCGCGTTCTCGACGGCGTCACGAGCATCGGTGCCGTACGTATGGCTGATGCTGGACGCGTTTCCGACCCGCTCCGCGAACCACGGCCACATCGCGTCGAGGACGCGCGGGTCGCAGGGAGTTGTGGCATGATGGTCGAGATAGATGCGGTCGTCCGGCATGGACCACAGATCAATCGAGCGAAATGGGACACACGAAGTCATCGGGTTTGACGGTCAGGAGCGAGCATGGGATCACCGGCAAGAGTCGCTCGGCCGTATTTCCGACCAGAAGACCGGGAATGCCGCCGCGGCCAATCGTCCCCATGACCAGCAGGGTCGCCGCATGTTCCGCGATCGCGTCTTCGATCACTGTGTCGGCCGGACCGGGAATGACGTCGATGCGAGTTCCTGCAGAGATCGTCCGGTGGTCCGTCATGGACAGCCGCTCTGTCAGGCTTCTTTCGGCATCGCGACAGGAATTCTCCCGATAGACCTCCAGCTCCTGAGGCGACGTTCCGGCGCGTCGGAGGGGGCCTTCCAAGGGAAGCTGCACCGCGTGCAGGACGAGCAGGCGGGCGTCCAGCAACCGCGCCGCTGAAACGCCCAGTTCCAGGCAACGTTCGCCCACCGGCGTGAGATCGTCGGCCGCAATGACGGTGGGGACCTCTGGTGTTTCGATATCGCGGACCACCCAGACGGGGCACGGACAACTGCGGAGCAGCGCCATGCCGGTGCTTCCCAGGAGGAACCGCTGTGCACCTGACTGCCGCCGTGATCCGACGATGACGAGTTGCTGCTCACCGCGCAGCACTTCCCGAACGATCTCCGTCTCCGCACAACCGACGGCAAGTTGTACCTCGGCGCTAATCCCTCGCTCGGCCGCCTCCCCGACCAGCGCGTCGAGCGATGCGCGCCGTTCCTTGTGTTCGTCGACGGCCGTGCTGCGGCGGGCGCCATCGACCACGTTTAGAAACGTGATTCGGGCTTTAGAGAACTCGGCCATCCTGAGGGCCAGGTTGACCGTACTTCTCGTTGGAAGTGAAAGACCATCGCTCGTGGCGCCGTCACCGCTGGCGGTCACGTCCACGCCGACCAGAAGTCTCCTGATTCCAAACATCTGACGGTCCTCGCAGCAACGATCGATCACTCACACGACACAGGGAACTGCAGACCAACCGAACTTGCCTTGCGACCCGGTGCGAAGAACCACGGACTGACGCCTGTGCCACGTGTCGTTCATTCCACATGCCGGTGATGCAGTCAGCCAGTTTCCGGAGGTCTTGGACGCCACTGAGGTCCTCTACGACCTTCTGCGGCCGCTGATGAGCGTCAAAAGGGCGATGAACAGGGCGGCGCCAATAATTGACCAGAGAACGGGAAATGCCTTGTTGCCGACCTGAATGTTCAGCAGTTCTGGTAGTCCGGCCTTCTCCGACAACCACGAGCCGAGCAGTGCTCCAATGAATCCTAACACAATCGAAACCAGACATCCGCCGCGCGAAACTCCCACGATGGCCCGTGCGATGCTGCCGCACGCGCCGGCGATCACAAGGAGCAGCAGTAGTTCTGGGACGCTCATCTTCACACCGTTTAGAATCGATGCCTGGCGAGCAGCTCGGCGATCTGAATGGCGTTGGTGGCGGCTCCTTTGCGGAGATTGTCGCTCACGCACCAGAACGTGATGCCATCGGGATTCGACAGGTCGCGGCGGATGCGGCCGACGAACACTTCATCCCGACCGTCGCATTCGCTGGGGAGGGGATAGAGCCCCTCTCTCAAGTTGTCGATAACCGCGATCCCCGGGAATGCAGCAAACAGCTCGCGGGCCTCTTCCGGAGAGACCGGCTTGGCCGTCTCCACCGTCACAGATTCGCTGTGACAGTTGCTGACCGGGATCCGGACGCAGGTGGGACAGACCTGAATGCGATCATCCCCGAGAATCTTGCGGGTTTCGTACACCATCTTCATCTCTTCGCTGGTGTACCCTTGCTCCTTCTCGCTGCCAATTTGCGGGATCGCATTGAACGCGATGGGCTTTTTGAAAGCTTTGTACGCGTAAACCGCTCCGTCGAGGTGGGCACGAGACCCCTCCAGCAGATCGGCCGTTCCCTGAACGCCGGCGCCGCTGGTGGCCTGATAGGTCGACACGATCACACGACGGACCCGTGCCGCGTCGTGCAACGGCTTGAGGGCCATGACGAGCTGCGTCGTCGAGCAGTTGGGCGAGGCAATGATGCCCTTCGCATTCAGCGCCGCTTCCGGGTTCACCTCCGGAATGACGAGGGCCACGCCGTCCTTCATCCGCCAATACCCGGATTCATCGATGACAGTCGCCCCTGCGTCGACGGCCGCCGGCAGGTACTCCGCCGCAATGTCGTCGGGAGTGGACGAAATCACGAGATCGACACCTGCGAACGCCTGCGTCGTGAGTTCCTCGACGGTATACTCCCGGCCCTTGAACGTCAGTTGACTTCCCGCACTGCGCGGGGACGCCAGAAATCGGAATCGGCGGGCGGGAAAATCGCGTTCTTCGAGCAATTGCCGCATAATCCGGCCAACGGCGCCAGTGGCGCCGATGAGGGCGACGGTTTCAAACATTCCGAGTCTCTTTCCACTGAAAACGACGCGAGCGCGCGACGACAAGTCCACAAATCCGGAGTCCGAGAATCGTCGGCGCAAATTCTCGCGGCTCCCTGAGATGCACAAGTGAACGCTGGTCTTACGCACCAACGATTCGGCAACGACGTACGGTTCGTCAACTATCCATTCGATGCGCGGTCGTCAATTTGTCGAAGTTTGCCAAACTCGGCTTCGTGAGACTCGCTCACCGCGACAGATCGTAGCAGAAATCGCGCGGCGCGGCGGAGGCTGTTACGAAGTTGGGCGAGCCGATTCGTGCGAGAGTCCTTCTCCCATTTCGAGAACCAGTTCCGGATGCTGTCCTCATGCCCGCGCATGTAAATCCCAGCTGGAAAGGGGAACTCGACGCAACGTGCTCCGCGCGCTTCGAAATGCGCGCGAACCGCTTTGTTGTGCGCCTTGATCATCCAGAAATCATCCCGCGACTGGTCCATCGAAGTCGGCGCTTCCTCCTGACGATATCGGAACAGGTAGCAACTGCCGCAGCTCAGATGAAACTGGTTCAAACGGACGAGCCAGCGTGATCCCGGCTGGTAAAGGTAGCCAGACGTGATGATGAAGCCCTCCGTGTCCTCGTGGTTCGCCACAAACGATACCAGCCGATTACTTATCCGGTCATCTCCGTCAAGGAACATGATGAAGTCCGGCTGAATGCTGGCGGCATGAATCATGCCGAAATGCAACTTCTTCTGCTTGTCAAGCGAGCGGGCTCCGGGGCGTTCGCTCTTGAGTGGAAGATCACAAATCAGGAAAGTCGTACGAGCTTGGTCGACATCGACATCCGGGATTTCATTGCAGACGACAAAGACGTGCCAGTTCTCGCAGGTCTGTCTGGTGATGCAGTTCAATGTCTGTTGCAGGGTCGAGCAGACCGACGTCCACGACCGGCAGTTGGCTTTCCCAACCAGAGGGATAACAAAGAGCACCCTCGTTTTCACTGTAGGCCGGTCCGCCGCGGAAATCGCCAATGACGGGTGAGCTTCATCCCCGGAGGGCGACATCGACGGCATCCTTCAAGAGGGCGAAAGTGTCGAGAGTCGTCTCGACGTAGACATAGCCTTCTTCGCGAAGTCGCATTCGCAGATCGCGACGTTCCTCG
>JAHBXU010000426.1 GCA_019636315.1 Planctomycetaceae bacterium
ATCAGGCTGCTGCTGGCGTTCTCCGCCCCGGCGATCGCGATGCCAAGTGCATTCTCTTCGTCGCTGGCAAAGATTTCGGTCAACGTCGTCACGGCCGTCGTGGCGTCGGCATTCTCCAGTTGGAAGACCTTGATCTCCGCAACGGTGGCCGAAGGTTGATCGAGGATGAAGATCAGCTCGATCAGCAATTCGAGGGATTGTTCCGGTGCGCTGACCGTGAGCGAGTTGGTCCTCAGATCGGCGGTGATTCGCACGTCGGACAACAGTCCGGAGCGCACGAGCCGCTGGGTGGTCCCATCAGTGGCGAGGAATTCGAGGACGACCGATTTGGTATCCCGCAGTTCCTGGGGCCCCTGGTTCGCCGCGCCTCCGAAGGCGATGCCGCCGGCGGCTGCCGTCTGCTGCGGCGGGTTCAGGACGCCCTGAATGGTCGAGTTCAGAAACTGCGCCAGCTCGTCGGCGGCCGCATTTTTGAGCGGAATCACCTGCAGGCGGCTGGTCGCCTTGCTCGTGCCGCGATCGATCTTCTGAATGATCAGCCGCACCTGCTCCAGGTCGTTCGGACGTGCATGGACGATGAGGCTGTTTGTGCGGATGTCGGCGGAGACGCGAACGCGTGCTTCCAACCCTTGAGGTTCGGTGAAGAAGTCCTCCAGCAGAGAGACGGCCTGCGAGGCAACCGCGTAACGCAATGGAAAGATTTCGATTTCGGCCTTGGGGTCGCCCGGCTGGTCGAGTTCTCCGGCCAACTTCAAGATCGATTCCATCGCCGCGTTGGGCGCGAGGATGAGGATCGCGTTTGGAGAACCGACGGCCAGAACCTTGACGGACTGGGCGCCCTGCAGGGCATTGACGTTCCGCAGGTCGCGAAGCTCCGTGTAGAGGCTGGTGAGCAACTCCGCCAGCGCGGCCGAGTTGACGTGCTGCAGGAACAGCAGGTGGATGTCCGGCCGGCTGCCGATTGCCAGCTGCTCAATCATCTGAATCACCTGATAGACCTGCTGAATGTCCTGCTCGTTGCCGCGCAGAATCAACAGGTTGAGATCGTCCAGTGCTTCGATGATGACTTCGCTTCGCAATGAACCGAGGACGCCGGGAAGCTGCGTTTGAATCTCGGCGCCGCCGGGCGGAGCCGCTCCCGGCTCTTGCGGCGGTCGTGACGCTGGGGGACTCGCGGGTGCGGTGCGTTGATCCTGCCAGGCGAGTTGATCGGCACGCCGCGCGGCCGCTCCTTGTCCATTCGAGGAAGTCCCCCCCGCGGCCAGGCGCCTCTGCCGCAGACGTTCCAGTTCCGGCTGGAGTTCCTGCCCGATGTGCAGCGTTTCGGGAGTGCCGGCCACGAGTTTGGTCGTGGGTTCGTCAGCCCGAGGCGGGACGTCCAGCTTCTGCATCAGAGCGATCAATCCTCGGGTCGTGTGCTGCGCTGCCGTGACGACGAGCGCCTGCTGATTCATATCGATCTCGACAGTGAACCAAACACCCTGCGCGGATTGCCGTGGCCAATCGCTGGTGTTCTGAGCGTTGTCGAAGACCTGCAGCGCCGGAAGATTGTGCGGTCCTGCGTCGAGCAGTTTGGACCGATTGGGAAACGATTCCTGCAGGAGCCGCGCGATGTCGACGGGGTCGCGATGCTGCGGACGAAACGTCGGATCGACAGGTGCGTCGTTGGCGACGGGTCCGTCTGCAGTAGACTGCTCATGACCGGCCCGCACGATCGTCCCCTGCGCCTGCCCCGGTCGCCGCGGTTCCGGCCGTTCCGACTTTTGACGTTTCACGTCGTCCGTGATGGAGTGAAACTCACGGGTAGGACGTTTCGAGTCCGCCAGTGCATTGCCGCGTGGATCGAGTGGTGATGCGTCAATGTCGCCGGTGAATCGTGCCGCGGGGGCTCCCTGAGCGGCTTCGGCCGCCTTCCTTGCTTCCGTCGCGGTCACCGGAGACACGGGCCGCCGGTAGTTGCTGCGGGCCTGTTGCATGTCGATGACGGTGATGTATTCGCCCTTGGCGAGAATACGGTATCCCTTGGGTTCCAACTGTTGATTGAGAATCCGCACTGCTTCGGTGCGTGTGTATTTGTGGAAGTCAGTCCGCGAGTACCGACCGGGCGGGACGTCGTACATCACCAGCATCGAGCCGGTGTCTTTGGCCAGATCACGGAGGACCTTGTCCCACGAGGCACTCACGTGGTTCAATCGCGCGGTCGGCGTTTCGGCCTCACCGGGTGGTGTGCTGTCCTGCGGCTTCGGTTCCTGCCTGGTCGCGGTGGGCTCGGGTTTGGTCGGGGCCGACTCCTGTTTGGTGGAAGCCGCTTCTTGTCGTCCAGCGGACGGAGGCCGCCGTTTGCTCGGCGTGTCCTGGGCGAACATGGACGTAAAGGCGCCCGCCGTGCAGAGAACGAGTCCTCCCGTCAGCAGAGCATAGAACGATCTGCGATAACTCATTTCGCCCCTCTGTGAAGTGTCCGTGCCGGTCGGAGGTTGACAGCGTGTTCTCGGTGGTTGTGCCACTTCGCCTCAACGAACGGGCGCAGCCGGTCGGAGTGCGAATTGGAACACTCCGCACATCCAGCGACGCCCGACCGTCAAGGTCGGGTCAACCCTGACAATCCGTATTATCGGCAAGGTTTAACACAGCCAATGAGCGGAAAACGCCGCCATTGAGAAAAGAGGAGACACCGCAACCCAATGTGACATCAGGCATTGCGGTCGCCAGGCTGCGAGAGGACAAAGAATCGCCGCAGTCACTCCGTTCCGACGGGGGCGGTGTCGGCGGCTGGGCCCATCGGCAGAAGCTGCCGGAAGTTGCTGCCGAGCGGCAGACGGTAGCTTTGAGAGGCGATCTTGAGCTCGATGTGATTCGGTTCGATGCGCACGATCTGGGCCTCAATCTCGGAGACGCGAAACGTCTCGCCAAGTTGCACATACGTTCTGGCGTTCGGTTGGTTCTTATTGACGAGCAGAGCCTCCGGCTTGTCGTTGGCTGCAAAGTAACCGTTGTATTGCGTGAAGAGCGCTGCGTCGTCGGCGACCGTTACGTTCACCACCTTGGTCACCGTCTGAGGAGGATCCCCCTGGTCCACGACAGAGACGGTGAGCGGATAGTCGCCCAATTCCATTGTGAGCGGCGGCGTCCACGTGAGCTTGCCGGTCGTCGCGTCGATCTTGGCGCCTTCCGGGACGGTGCCGGTCAGCGAAAACTTCAATCCTCCCTCGGGTTGATCCGGATCCGCCGCGCTGACTTGCACCTCGATCGGTCGTCCCGAGAACGCCTTGAGCGGCGCAATCTCCTCGATCACGGGCGGAGAATTGGGATCGCGGAGCGTCACCGGCAGATCCGCCTTGAGCGATTGCTCGGAATTAATTCGCGAGGCGGCGCGGACGTGAAGCTCATACGTCCCTGAGGCGATGGATGCGTCTGGATTCCAACTCAACGTGCCGGTTTCGGCGTCCAGCTTCATCCCGGTCGGCACGTCTCCAGTAAAAGAGAACACCGGCGGGCCGCCGGACGGGTTCCAGCCGGTGAGAGTCAACTTCTGTTGCCACGGCGTGCCGCGCGTGACCACCGGCAATTTGGCCGGCGAGAACTCCGGCTTGTATTCCACCGGCGGCGACGGTTTGGTGAACGGGCTGTTTTGCAGCAGCGACCGGTAGTCTTCAAACGATCGCGTCGCCGCCTGGCGGTTGACAGGGAACAATTCGACATCGCTCCCTGCGGCATGCCCTGCCGCCACGGTGCCTTCAATGCCGCGTTCAACCGTCCAGGTCGTTCCCTCGATCTTCGTCACCTTCACAAGTTCCTGATTGAGCTTGACCTGAAAGCCCGGCGCCAGCGGGAACCCGGCGGCTGACTCGACGGTGATCGTATTCGTCGTGTCCGTCATGTCGGACGTGATATCCGTCCGTGGGAACAAGTGCTGCCGCTCGAGCGATTCCGGCAGCGACAACCCGACGGCGGTGAGCTTTACCTGCAGCAGCGGATTCCCATCACTGGCAGGACTCACCAGATCCAGCAGATCGAAACGGTGCAGCAACGCGACCCGCTCGCAGTGATAGAGAAACCGCGCGACTTGTTCGAGTGTCGCGCGGGCCTCAATGGTCACCGGAATCTGAAAGAACTGGCTCCGCGGCAACGGGCGACGTGGGCCCAGTTCCGGGCGAGCGTCTATAAACCCGGTCAATGCGGCGAGATCCATCAACCATTCCTGATACTCTCGCTGAGCCGTCAGCTGATTGGGCGGCAAGCTCTCGTAGCGCCAGTCGCGGAGGCGGCTCTGGGCTGCGAATACGGCCAACTGCTTCGACTCTCGATCATCGAGCTGCAATTGCGCCGCTGTCAGCAATCCCTGCTGATTTGCAATCGGCCCAAAGATCCAACTGTCGAGTGCGCCCCAGAGAACGTACGCGCCCACGGCGGCGCCCAGCAGGATGGCCAGTTTCTTTTCGCGCGGCTGCATAACGTCATTCCGAGGAGCAGAAGGCGCCCCTGCTCAATTTGATGGATACCGTCGTGATCAGGCTTCCGTTTCAAGACCTGGATCTTCTGCGTCACCCGGTGCAGAACCTAATGGGAAGTCATCGGTTGCGTCGGCGCAACAGCGCCGGCCGCCGGCGTTTGGGCGACGACTGGCAAGTCGACCTTGAGATGGAGTCCCTGCGGGTAGTCGGGATC
>JAHBXU010000427.1 GCA_019636315.1 Planctomycetaceae bacterium
AAGTGATCACCGCCTGATCGTCGAAGTCGAAGACCCCCAGCGATGCGTAAAGTCCGTCGATCGGGGGAACGGCACGCTGATCCAGTCGAACCTCGCTTTCTCCGGCACGATGCAACACCGTGAAGGGAGCCGCCGGACTGCGGTTGCTGTGTGCGCTGTACGAAACGCGGACGTCATAAGTGCCCGAGGACTTGAGCGGGAGACGGTATTCGACGGCGTTGCCCGGTCCGCTCGCATAGCGATAGCCGTCACCGACGAAGCCCTTCGTGCTGCTGCTCTTGGTCCAGCTTCCCGCCACGATGCGGGCCTGAGGATCATCCAGTGTGGTCTGCGGAAGCTGCTGCTCGATCTGGTCTGCTTCGCTGGTAAGCGACTCGATTTCTGCTTGTTTCGCAACAACCTGGGCACGATGCTGATCGAGACGACGTTGAGACTCCGGGTCGAGTGGCAACGGTCGACTGACCCAGTTGGAGACATTAGCGTGAATCAGCGTCTTCGTGCTGCGGAAGATGCCCGCGAGCGCGTAATAATCTGACGTCGGAACGGGATCAAACTTGTGATCGTGGCAGCGGGCACAACCGAGCGTCATGCCGAGAAATGCACGGCCGACCGTATCGATCTGCTCGTCGATGACGTCCATCCGCAACTGCTCTTTGTCCTGAAGTTCGTAATTGGTCGGCCCCAGCGCCAGAAACGCCGTCGCCGTCAGTTGTTCACCCTGCTGCACGTAGTCGTCAAAAGGCAACAGGTCGCCTGCGATCTGCTCAATGAGGAACCGGTCGAACGGTTTGTCCTTGTTGAAGGCGTCAATGACATAATCTCGATATCGCCAGCTCGTCCCATAGAGCAGTGAACGCCCCCCGCCCGTCGACTCGGCGTAGCGGGCGACGTCCAGCCAGTGGCGCCCCCATCGCTCGCCAAAATGCGGCGACTCAAGCAATTCATCAACCACGCGTGCAAACGCCTGGGGCGTCGGCGAAGGATCGGCAACGAAGGCGTCCGTCTGCGCCGGCGGCGGCGGCATCCCGATCAAGTCGTAATACGCACGACGGATCAGAGTGCGTCTCGGCACGTCGGCAGAAGGCGCCAGGCCAGCCGCCTCAATACGCGCCAGCAGAAACCGGTCCATGTCGCTCTCGCACCAGTCCATCCCGCGCGGCTGCGGGATCTCACTCCGGCTCAGCGGCCGAAACGACCAGAACTCGCGCCCCGCCTCAAGGTCGATCCCGTTCGTTCCGGATGCCGGACGTGTTGTCTCCACCGGCGCTTCGCGCGGATCCGTCGCACCGGTTTCAATCCACGTTTCAAAATCATCAATGATGTGCTGCGGCAGCTTGCCGCTGGGCGGCATCTCGAACGACTCGTAGCGCAGGGCCTGAAGCAACAGCGAGTCCTCCGGTGCCCCCGGAACGACCGCCGGGCCGCTGTCGCCCCCTTCACGGAGACCATCTCGATGATCGACCCAGAGTCCTCCACGCAGAGATTTCGCGTCTGCCGAATGGCAGGAGTAACAATGCTCCACGAGGACCGGTCGGATTCTCGTTTCAAAAAACTCGAGCCGCTTTGAGCCGTCATCAGCCGGAACGTCTGCCGCGGTGCAGAACAGGCAAAGCAGCAGTGAGTGGTGCCAGCGAACCATGTCACCGAGGCAGGACCGGAGGAAGTCGGAAGCGGTTTCAGGCCGCGGCGAGAGGCTTCGGCCCGTCCGAAGGAACGGGTCACAAGCTCCTCATGAAAGCAACTGAGGGAATTTTATGCTAACGCCAACCACCGGCGGTCGCAACACGCATCGGCGCCGGTCCGGGAACGTGCGGGGGGATTGCTCAACGCTCGCGCGCGTGCGGCGCCTCTGGTACGTTCTTCGACGGAAGCCCTGCGGCAAGTTCCCGCTTTATTGGCGCAAACGACGGATCTCCCGCCAGGTTCTTCCACTCCATCGGATCGGAACGATGGTCGTAAAGTTCCTCACTGCCGTCCGCGTACCGAATGTAGCGATAGTCTTGCGTCCGGATGGCATGATTATTCAGGCCGTGTGTGGTCAATGCCGGTCGATCCCAGGCGGCGCCGGGATCGGTCAGCAAGGCCCGTAAACTGACGCCTTCCTGCTCACCACTGGCGGGGAGACCACACAGGTCAATCAACGTGGGATAGACGCTCATGTAGTCCACGGGGCGCGTACAGACGCCTCCCGGGGACGTCATCCCCGGCACACTCCAGATCATGGGCGCCTTCGTCGCCCGTTCCCAGAGCGCAAACTTCCGCCAATGCTCCTTCTCACCAAGATGCCAGCCGTGGTCCGACCAGAGGCAGATAATTGTATTGTCCCGATGCGGACTCGCGTCGAGTGCGTCGAGCAACCGGCCAACCTGTTCGTCTGCGAAATTGATGGTCGCAAGATAGGCCTGCACTGCTTCCTTCCAGCGGCCCGAGCGAACAATGGCCGCATGATCGCCCTGCCGCCTGGCCATGCTTAACCCTGCCTCCGGAATGTCATCCAGATCGTCAGCGGGAACCTCCGGAAGGACGATGGATTCCAGCGGGAAACGGTCAAAATATTCCTGCGGGACGCAAAACGGCATGTGGGGTTTGCTGAGACCACACGCGATAAACCACGGCTTGTCGTGCGGACGGTTGATCTGCTCAATCGCCGCGGTGACGTTGCGATAGTCCGGCAAATCAGCAGCGTCATTGGCCAGAGGACCAAACCGGATCCCCCCCACACCGCCGTCGCCGATCAGTTGATGTTCCGGATCGTCCTTGCTCCCCGGCCGCCCCCAGACGTCCCAATCGGTGGGATCGGGATAGCTGCCGTGGTAAACCTTGCCGAAACCGGCGACGTAATAGCCCTGATTTTTGAAGTGCCGCGGGAGCGTTACCACATCCTTCAACACCCGCCGCCAGGGATGCGAGTTGTGGTAGACCCCCGTGCTCGACGGACGCAGTCCTGTCAGCAGCGCCGTGCGTGAGGGATTACACGCGGGAGCCGCACAATGCGCATTGGCAAACGTCACCCCCCGCTCCGCCAGTCGATCGAGGTGCGGCGTGACGGTTTGAGGGTGGCCGCCGAGGTGGGTGACCCAGTCGTTCAGATCATCGATCGGGATAAACAACACATTCGGCCGTTCCCCCTGACGAAGTGCCGCCGATGACGGGCCGGCCGAAAGCCCGAGGCTCAAGATGAACGCCAGGCAGCCCAGGAATGGATGCTTCGCCATGTCAATCTTCCCTTCGGACAGGATCGCACCCGTCGAGGCACGATGTCGAACGTTGTTCAACCGCCCGTGGCGGCGGGTTCTACGAGATAACCGAACTGTTTGCGGAACTCCTCAGTCGAAGTCCCGGCCGCGGATGCGAGACGGCCCAACTTTTCCGGCACGGCGATATCGGAAGCATCCAGCCGGATCATGTATCGCCGCGAGACCTCATAGGACTCGGAGTGCACGTTCACGCGCCGGACCGAAGTGCGATGCGTTTCCGGGTCGAGAATTTGTTTGAACGGGATTGGCGTCAGGGCGCCCCCGACCACACTGATGAGCGCGCCGCTCCCTCCTTCTCGGAGAAACTTCACGGCCGCGTACCCCAGGTCTCTTGTGTACGCGGCATCGAAGGGGATCGGATCGGCACAACGCAGCTCGTATCCGAGGTTCTTCGTAACAATGGTCATTTTCCGTCCCCGGGCCTTCAGCCGCTTGCTGACCGCATCTTTGAACACGCCCCCGAGTTCAATTTCGCCCAAGCGAATGTGTCCATGCTCGTCGTGTTCCAACTTGCCGAACTTGCTCAAGTCGTCCTCGCGCATCTGACTCGCCAGACCTTCCGCAAGAATGGCGACGCCGTAGTTCTTGCCCGATGCCAGCCGCTTGAGGATCGAACTCTCCAGAATGTCGGCCACCTGCGTGACCGAAATCTCGGCACTCTCGCTGCCGAACTCCTCGGGGATGAGCGTCAGCGTCGCCGCCGCCGCTTTGCCGATGCCGAGTGCCAGATGTCCGGCCGTGCGGCCCATGGCGACGACGAAATACCATCGTCCCGTCGTCCGGGCGTCTTCGTTCAGGTTCTGGACGATCTCGACGCCGACCGAGCGGGCCGTCTCATATCCGAACGTGGGGACCGATTCCGGAAGCGGCAGGTCGTTGTCGATTGTCTTGGGGACGTGGGCCGTCTTGAGCCGCCCTTCAGCAAACTCTTCCACCCGCGAGGATGTGTACGCCGTGTCGTCCCCCCCAATCGTGATCAGATGCGTGACGCCCTTCCCTTCGAGTACACGGACGACGTTCGCCATCTGCTGCGGATCTTTGGTGGGATTGGCGCGGGCCGTCCTCAAAATCGACCCGCCGCGCTGGTCGATTCGTGACACATCGCTGATCTCCAACGGGCGAAAGTGCTGATCGTCCCCTTGTGCCAGCCACTGAAAGCCGTCCAGACAGCCCACAACGCCCCAACCGTGGTTTCGGGCTTCAATCGTTGCAGCCGAGATGACGCCGTTAATCCCGGGCGCCGGCCCTCCCCCGACGACAATCGCAAGTACCTGATTCTCCGAGCCGGACATACAAACTCCCTCTTCTCTGAAACAATTTGCCGTTCACTGGCGCCGTGAACCGGCCCCGACAGTCCCGTAATTGTATCAAATTCCATTCCACGCGCCGCCTGCACGGTCCGGGAGGA
>JAHBXU010000428.1 GCA_019636315.1 Planctomycetaceae bacterium
CGTTTGCGGAACAGGTCGTTATTCAATACGAACAGCGCTTGCGTCGGCGCGACGGTTTGACTCCGTTGTCCGGCGATTTGCGCGGGATCCACGAAGTCGAAGAACGATCGCAGGCGGTCGTTCTTTTCGGTGTTGGTACGCATCACCGGCAGGTAGATCGTGCGGACGAACTCTTCGTTCGCGCGCGGTGTGTGGTGTGTGTAGCTTGGCGGGTTCACGCCTTGTTGAGCGCGTCCCGCCCAATTCCCGACCTCCTCGTAGACCAGCGCCGGGCCGCCGTTGCTCGATTGGATTTCGCCGCTGACCGCCAGCAGACTGTCGCGAACGGCCTCGGCATCGAGTCGCTGACGATTCATCCGCCACAACAGGCGGTTGTCAGGATCGACTGTCATCGCCGCCGTATCGTTGGTGCTGCTGAGCCGGTAAGTCCGACTGAGCACGATGGAGCGGATCAGTCGTTTTTGCGACCAGCCGCTGTGCATGAAACGCGTGGCAAGATGATCGAGCAATTCCGGATGAGAAGGGGTCTCGCCGCGCGTGCCGAAGTAGTCGACGCTACGGACCAGCCCTTCGCCGAACAGTTTCTGCCAGATGCGATTGACCGTGATGCGGGGCGTGAGGGGATTACGCCCGTCCGCCAGCCAGTCGGCGAGTTGCAGGCGACCGCTTTGACCGGCGGGAATCTCGGGAAAGTCTGCCCAGGCAGCGACTCGAATCGCCCCGCGAGGGACGACGGGCCCCGGGGCGTAGGGGTTACCGCGAATGTGAATCGGCATGTCAGCGGGATTGTCGCCGTCACGCATCGCGAACGCTTTGGGCGTCTTCGACGAGAAAAACTCGGCATGCAGGATCGCCGGACCCAGCTTCCCGAGTTGCTCAGCCAGCGCGTCACGTCTTTGGGTGAGAGCTTCCTTTTTTGCCAGGCCCTGAGCAACTTCTTCCGCTTGAGGTGCCTCCGTCCCGGCAGCACCAGCGGCAGATTTCGCGGCCTGTTCGAGCTGCTCGACGATGGTGAGTCTCCGCCAAAACCAGTAGTTTGTTGCTGACGTTGGCCTGCAAGTTGCATTCCTGAGCCTTCCGAAAGGAGGGCGATGCCCATGTTGACGCCTGCGTCTTATCCTTCGCTGGAACAGTATGACGTGGCGTCCAGGACGGATGACCGTTTGCAACTCTCGGACGAGCAATGGTTTCTCATCGAAGACCTGTTTCCCTGGCAGCCTCCCGCCGAGTTCGGCGGCCGGCCTGTGGTGCCGCCGCGGGCGGTGTTGGAAGCGTTGTTGTGGTTACTCAAAATCGGCGGCCGTTGGCAAGATTTACCAAGCTGGGCTCCGTCGGAATCCACCTGCCGCAGACGGTTGCGACAATGGACCGAATCGGGACTGCTGGCCGAAGTCTGGGCGAGGTTGATCGACCTGGCCAACGAACTGGGAGATCTCGACTGGGAACACCTGATCGCCGACGGAACCTTCTGTCGAGCGAAAAAAGGGGGGATTTCGTGGGATACGGTCACAAAGGGAACGGGACCACAGCCATGGTCCTCATGGACGGCGACCGCACTCCCCTGGGAGTGCTGATCACCGCCGCCAATGACAGCGAAGTGAACCATATCGAGCGCCTGCTGGAGGCGTCCGTGGTTCCGCTCCCGGAAGAGGTCCGGCTGATCTACGACAGGGCCGCCGACAGCGATCCGCTGCGCACACGGTTGGCGGCACGCGGAGTGGAACTGATCTGCCCTCATCGGAGCAACCGCGTGAAACCGCCGACCCAGGACGGCAGGACACTGCGCCGGCGGCGGCATCGCTGGAAAATCGAACGCACGAACGCCTGGCTGCAAAGCTATGGACGAATCGCTATCCGCAAAGATCAACTCGGCATCATGTTCCTGGGATGGTGTCAACTGGCTTGCCTATTGACCATACTAAAACGGTTTTGACGGTGACTCATGAATTCGAGCCTCACTCCCTCAGGAACTCGTCGTCGTGTGCGTGGGTTCACACTGATCGAATTGCTGGTGGTGATCGCCATCATTGCGATCCTGATGGCGTTGCTGCTGCCGGCTGTGCAACGGGCGCGCGAGGCGGCGCGGCGGACCCAATGCACGAACAACCTGCATCAGATTGTGCTGGCGGCTCACAACTACGAAAGCTCCCACCGGGTCTTTCCCCCGGGTTGGGTCCAAAAGGATGCCATCTGCGACTATCACCTGCTCAATTCCGAGACGACGCGCAGTCCCTATACGGTTCGATTGCCCAACAATCAGCAGGTGATCATCAGCCAATGGGACATCGGGTCGTATTGGAGTTGGCACGCGTTGCTGCTCCCGCAGATGGAGCAGCTGACCGTCAATCTGAACTTCAACTTTTCAAAGTACGCACAGGATCCCACGATTCCAGTGGATAACTGGGGCGGGATCAAAGTTCCCATCGAGTCCTATGTCTGCCCGAGCGCCGACCTCCCGAATTCACGATGGGAAGGACTGGGACACACGACCTATCGGGGAGTCATGGGCTTCTGGCAGGGGAGCAATCCGAATGAGCCCTTCTATGTGGATCTCGACGCCGATCCCGTGGTCCCGTTGAACAACGGCATGTTTTTCGACAATAGTTCGTTGTCGTTCAGCGACGTGACGGACGGCTCGTCAAATACGCTGATGTTTGGTGATACGCTCTTCGGCGGCTTTTGGGGCGACAACTACGCCTGCTGCGCCCGGGCACGCGATGACCATCCGAACTTTGACGCCTACTGGCAAGTCGAGCCCTTGAACGACTCGAACTGCGAAGGCAACGGACAGGGCGAAGCGTATATCGGTCCCCAATTCTTTGGATTCGGCAGCCGCCACGACGAAGTTTGTATCTTTGCACTCGTGGACGGATCGACGCGCCGCATTGACAAGTCTATTGACACGCAGATCTTTCGCGCTCTGTGCACTCGCAACGGTCAGGAGCGCATGACGGGCGAGTTCTGATGTCGCGGCCCAGCTCCCCTGCTCTTGCCCGTTTATGCGCGAGAGAACGGGAAGGCCAGAACCCGCTCCAGCGACGACATCCCCAGCGAAGCCATCAGCAACCGGTCGAATCCCAACGCGACGCCCGCGCAGTCGGGGAGACCGGACTCCATCGCGGCCCGCAGCCGGTTCTCAAGCGGAAGGGGCGGCCGCCCGGACGCTCGGCGCACTTCCGCCTGAAGGGCGAATCGCCTCTGCAGCTCAGCAGGGTCGGTCAGTTCCTGGTAGCCATTGCAGATCTCGATCCCGTGCAGGTGCAGCTCGAATCGTTCGGCCGCCGGGGGGTCGCCGGGGCGCACACGGGCCAGCGCGGCCTGACTCTCCGGATAATCATGAACGAACACGGCACCCTGATCCGCGAGCCAGGGCTCGACCGACTCCACGAACAGCAGATTAAGCCAGCCATCACGGTCATCCGCTCCAAGCGACTTCGGTGCTGAGATCCCCCGGTCGCTTGCCAGTTGCTTCAATTCCCGCGCCGAGAGGGACGGCGCGAGACAACCGAGGGCTCGGTGGAAGGCATCGTTGTAAGTCACGCGGTCAAACGGTCGTGGCTCGGAGGTTGTTTCCGGTGGGGAACCATCGGCGAAATTCGGAGGGGAGCGTACCTTGCAAGCCGCGGCGATTGGCCACAGTTCCGTCTGAAAGGTGCTCGTCAGTTCCTCGACGAACGTCATCTGGTCGCGATAGGTATCGCCTACACGATACCATTCCACCATGGTGAATTCGGGATTGTGGAGTGGGCCGAATTCTTCCTGGCGAAAGGCCCGCGTGATTTGAAAGATCGCATCGGCGCCGGCCGCGAGCAGCCGCTTCATGCCAAATTCCGGAGACGTCTGCAGGTACATCGTCCGGTCGCCCATCGTTTCAGGACTGCGAACCGGAAACGGTTCGAGCCAGGCGTCGACGCACACGTCGTGCGACAGCAAGGGCGTTTCGACCTCCCAATAGCCCCGCTCCTGAAAGAACCGACGGACCCAATCGAGCATGCGCGCCCGGAGTTGGAGCATGGCGAGCGAGGCCGTCGGACGCCAATCACTCGCGGAGTGCGCTTCGGGCCCCGCGGCGGTCGTCGGACGTGCGGGGTGTTCAGTCGGCGTCACCCGGGAGCGGTCCTTCGTTTGCTGAGGCCGTCACTCAGCGCTTCGCGTAAGTCGCGGAGTCGGATCGGTTGCCTGAGGATGTGCAGCAGGCCGTTCGTGTTTTCGAGTTCTTCCGCGATCTGTTCCTGCCGCTCCGACAGGACGACGACCACGACGATGGATGCCGCCTGGGCGAGCGTCAGGGCGCGCCGGACGTCTTCCACGACGCGGTCGCCGATTGAGCCCCCCATCAGAATCACGCAATCCGGCGGCGTGTTTTTCATTCGCGCCAGCGCGCGTTCCATATCGCTCAACAGGAGCACCCGATAGTCGTGGCGGGACAGGTACTCGCGGAGCCAGTCCTGCTGTTGGAGCCGCCGTTCGACGCACAGGACCGTGGGGAATTCGGGCTTCTGATCGGTGATCGACGTGCTGGGGGCGTCGCCGAGCCTGGGCGCGATCATTGGTTTGAGATCGGCGATGACTTGCTTCGGGGATTGATAACGACGGCCGGGATCAATCTCGAGCAGGCGATTGACGACTGTGACGACGCCCGGCGGCAGG
>JAHBXU010000429.1 GCA_019636315.1 Planctomycetaceae bacterium
TGGCACGCACCGTCTTCCCGTCGCGCACCAGCACGGCCACGCGAACCTGCGATTCGAGCAAGTTCCGCAGCACGTGCCGGCCAACCAGTCCGGTCGCGCCGGTCATTAGCAGATAGGACATGAATTCTCGGGTGCTCAAGCCAGGGGGATGTGCCTGTCGTTGCTGTGTGTTTCGGATGCGAAACGTCCGTGATCCGCAACTGTGGTCGGGACTGTCCACCCGACGGTCTCTGAATGGGGGACCGTATGGGGGCCCTGATCGATTCTGAGCAGGGTCAAGCACCGGTCACAAGACGGGATCAGGGTGCGCCCGATTCGATGCCGCTGCTGCGCACGAGTGCGCCGGCGCGTTGCATTTCGTCAACATTCCGCACACCCGGAGCACACCGCGGCACAAACGCGCGGCCCAGCCGGCTCGAGAGCAGCGCCGGCAACAGCAACAGGTCGCCCGCCAACGCGAGCAGCAGCATCCACGCCATGATGCCGCCGAACCGAGACACGGGGACGAATGGACTGAACATGAAGACCAGCAACCCGAGTCCACAGATCACCGTGGTCCGCAACATGGGCGTGGCACAATGGGAGTACGCAAATGGAATCGCCGCGTCCCGCGAGAGTCCCTCCTGGATTCCCCGACGAAACCAGATGAGAAAATGGACCGTGTCGTCGACCGCGATTCCCATCGCTACGCTGGCGGTCATCATCGTTCCGATGTCAATTGGGATGCCGGCCAGGCCCAGTGCACCAAAAGCCGCGATGGCTGGAATCACATTGGGGAGCATGGCGAGCATCCCGGCCCACAAACTTCGGAGCAGGACCGTCATCATCGCCAGGATCAGTCCGAAGGCCACCAGATAGCTGGAGATCAGGTCGCTCAGCAGACGTTGTTGCGCCAGATAAATCAGGGGCACGGCTCCACAGACTTCTGCCGTGACGGCGCTCCCTTCGCTGCGCTCTGCGAGAAACGTCTGCAACTGCTGCTCCAGCGAGGCCAGCAGCGGCCCATAGTCCACGTCGGTCGATCCGACCCGGGCGCTGATCCGCCACAGTTCCTCATGCGGTTCCTCGGCCAGCATCCGTAGTTCCGTGAATCGCTCGCGATAGGCGGGCAATCGAGCCGCGAGCAATCGCCGCGTGAGCATTTGCGGCCCGTCGGCGGAATCCGGGAGGGGCGGAGCGAACGTCGTTGCGGCCATCGCGGAATCATAATCGGACGAACGGGCGATTGCGGCCCGCAGTTCTTCAACCAGGAGGGCCCGCTGCAGCATCTGTCGATCGCGCTCTTCGTGTTCGCCGGGGAATCGGACGACCACCTCCACCGGCACCAACGCTCCCAGTTGCCGTTCCAACCAGTTGCAACTGCGAATAATTTCTGCGTCCGGCCGGAACAGGTGTTGAAGCTGAACCGACGTCGTCAGGTGCGTCACGCCGTAGGCAAAGCCCGGGACGAACATTCCAAACATGAGCAGCCAGAAGCCACTGTGACGTTGGGTGGTCGCAGCCAGCGGCGCCCAGAAACGGTCGAGGCGACTCGTGTGCAGAGCGTGCTTCAACGCCGTCCGTTGTGGTGGCCACCATTGAGCCAGACACGGCCACAAGACCAGCAGCGCCGGCAATGTCATCAGAACCCCGGTTGACGCGAAAAAGCCGAACCGCCGGATCGGCACGAGCTGACTGAACATCAGCGACCCCACTCCGACCATTGTGGTCAGGGTCGCCAGCGTGCATGGCAGCCATGCGGATCGAATGGCCCGAGCCGGCGCCTCGCTCGCGGAGCATTCCTGCAATGCGAATGTGTAGTAGTTGGTCACGTGCATGCCGCCGGAGACCGCCAGGACAAAGACCAGTCCAGGCATCACCAGCAGTACAGCGTCCATGTGTCCGCCGGAAAAATACAGACAGGACAGGCTCATCCCCCAGGCGAACGTGGCGGTCAGCATCAAGATCGTTACCAGCCGCACATCGCGCAGGAACAGCCACGTGACGAACATGCCGACAACAGCGGAAAGGAAACCAAGTTCAACAATGTGTTCATTGCTCGCGATGTCGACGGCCACGCTATCTGCTGTCGGGCCGGCGATGTAGAGCGTGTGCGGAGCGATTCCCGCCTCGGCCGCCGCCTGACGTACAAAGTCGATCGCACCTCGCCGGTTTTGCTGTCCATAGTCGGACGCCATCGCCACGACACACGTCGTCGTGCCGTCGCGACCGATGAGCCAGCCTGTCATGCGGGCGAGCGCCTCGGGCCGCGTCAACCTCGATTCTCCTTCCGTGAGGTCCACCAGCGTTTGCCGGCCGGTGAAGACTTCACGAAACCAGTACTGAGCGGCGTCCGTAGGGGCATCAACGACCGGTTCTCGGAGTCGTCGGGCCAATTCGTCCACGCGTTCGTCATCGAGCGAACAGCCTTCCCAGCCAATCGCCAGAATCTCATCGCTGCCGAACCGTTCGACGAACCAGAACAGCCGCTGTGTTTCTTCAAATCGATGCGGCAGCCAATCGATGATGTTGTTGGAATTGCTGTCGAACGCCTGCTTTGCCCCATAGAGCAGCAGCGGGGCCATCGCGAGCGCGCTCAGGCACACGAACCGTGCCGATCGAGAATAGAACGTGGCGAGATTCAAGTTGAGTCTCACAGATTGGGACGTGCGTCGACGGCGACGAACTCACGTTTGGGATGCCGTTCAACGCGGCTGACCGCCATCTGCGGATCGTGGTTCCACAAGACCCACCAGCCGCCGTCGGCCGCTTGCCCCATCAACCGCGGTTTTTGACGCCGCGTCTCCAGTGGATACACGTCATAGGCGAGATGCCACATCCGCCGCAGGTGCAGGGAGGAAGGGCACAGATCGCATGGATACAGGGCGGTGTGCCCTGCCGATTCGAACAGGAGCGCCATGTGTCCACGCGTATGTCCGCCGGTGATTCGCCCCACCAGTCCGGGAGCGATTTCTTCCTCGTCATCAATCAATCGTAAACTCTCGCTCTGATGCAGGACGTCAATGTCCGCTGACGGATACGCCGTCGCCAGCTCCGGAACGCCGCTCGTCGCCTCCTCCCATTCACAACGGCTGACAACGTGTTCGGCGTTGGGGAACGTCAACCGCAAGCGTCCGTCGTCGCCGCGCTGGATGGCGCCGCTCACATGATCAAAGTGCAGATGACTCAGAACCACCGTGTCAATGTTCGCCACGCTCAACCCGAGCGATGCAAGGCTTTCCACAAGTGGCGATCCGGGCGGCATGTCATAGAAGCTGCGGTCGAGCGGAGCATGCTTGTCTCCGTATCCGGTGTCGATCAGGATGCAGCGGTCGCCGCGGCGTGCAAGCACACAATGATTGGCGACCGCGATGCGGTTCTTCTCGTCCGGACGAATGACGCTTTCCCAGATGACCTTCGGCACGACGCCGAACATGACGCCGCCGTCCAGGCGAAAGCGGCCGCCGTCAACGGTCGCCAGGTCCCATTCTCCCAGACGCATCGCCGCACCTCTTGCCGTTTCCTGCTCGCTGGTCTCGTCAACGTCACACGCAGGCGCTGATCCCCACAACGCCTTAACTCGAAGCGTCAGCGAGGACTTTCCGAGGGAACCTGAAGGATCAGTGAGCGCCCGGTTCCGAACTTGCTCGCGGAAGGGTTGCGTCACCTGGCGGACGTGTGATTGGTTTCAGATCGTGAGCGCTTCCCTCAAGTGCCGCGGTTTCCGGTTCATTGGTTCATGACGCTGGTAATTGCTGGATCAGGATCTTTCCGGAAGGAGATCGGGGCAACGACTCCACGGGATGCATTCGTTCGGGCCGCTTGTAGTAGACGAGATGTTCGGCGCAGTGCCGTCGAACAGCGTCGACCGTCGTTCCCGACTCCAGCACCATCGCGGCCTGGACGAATTGTTCACCAGACCTCCGCCGACCGGGATAGACTTTGACGGCAACGACGCCTGCTGACGCGGCAATCACTTGTTCCACTTCGAGCGGTACGACCTTCATACCGGACACGTTAATGACCTCCGAGTCGCGTCCAAGCAGTCGGATCTCGCCGTCATCATCAAGGCGGGCCAGATCTCCCGTCTTGAACCATTCGTCGTCGAGGGGCGTGTCGTCGATCCCACTCTCATCGACATAGCCGGCCATCATTGAGGATGATCTCACATAGAGCATGCCGGCGTCTGCGCCCGAGCCAGCGGCTCCGGGATGCGGCCGCACCTCGATATCCACACCGGCCATCGCGGGACCGACGGCGCCGTCGCAGCGCATCCCCGCATCGGCGAATCCGACGCTGATCCCACCGGTCTCCGTCGTTCCGTAAAGCGGACGCACATCGACGCCGAACGCCTTCTGAAATCGCGCGGCTGTTCGTTGCGGCAGCGGAGATCCCGCCGACAGCACGGCCCGGCGGGGCGCGGAAACATTCCCCGCGAGACCGAAGGTGAGCACATCCAGCATCGCCGGTACGGCGGGAAACAAGCTCACATCAAACTCCCGCAGCGCATGGTGCACAGACGCCGCCTTGAAGGCCCGCAGCGACACGACCGACGCCCCGCTCACCAGTGGCACCATCACGCACATGCCATAGGCGTAAGCGTGGCTCATGGGAGGAGCCGCCAGGATCACATCCGTGGCATCGATCCCTGTTCGTTCAATG
>JAHBXU010000043.1 GCA_019636315.1 Planctomycetaceae bacterium
GCCGACGCGGGAGTCGCCCCCATTGTCGGGAAATGTGACCACGGTGCAGGACGTCGCTCCGCCGTCGGCCTCGTTGCAGGAACTTCAGGTCGGCAGCCGGCGCGACGTTGTCGCCATCCTGAACGCATTGTGTGACTACTACTATCGAAACGAACCGTCCAGCCCCGTGCCGCTGTTCCTGCAGCGCGCCCGGCGGCTGGTCAATATGGACTTTGTAGACATCGTGCGGAATCTGGCCCCGGACGGCCTTGCTGACGTGTCGCGGTGGGCGGGAGGCCTTGACGCCTGCGACAAAAATTAAGTGAACGGCCGGTGTTCCGGCCCTTTGAAAGCGAGGTGATCCTTGGGCGACAGCAGTCAGAAATTCATTGGTCGAAATCGACCTCCACGCGTGCAGATTGAGTATGACGTGGAACTGTACGGTGCAGAAAAAGTCATCGAACTTCCGTTCGTGATGGGGGTCATTGCCGATCTGTCGGGTAATCCGACAGAAGAGCTGCCGCCGGTGGGCGACCGCAAGTTCCTGGCGATCGACGCGGAGAACTTTGACGACCGTCTCCGCGCATCGCGGCCGCGCGTCGCGTTCCACGTGCCCGACACGTTGACCGGCGAAGGCAACCTCGCCGTCGACATGACGTTCGAGTCGATGGACGACTTCTCCCCCGCCGCCGTGGCCGAAAAGGTCGAGCCGCTGAATCGCCTGCTGGCCGCACGACGTCAGCTCTCCGGTCTGCTGACCTATATGGACGGCAAGGCGGGCGCGGAATCGTTGATGAACCGGATTCTCGAAAGCGAGGATCTCCTCAAGACACTTGCGGACGAGGCCTCCGCCGCGTCCACCGGAAAGGAGGCGTAACCAATGGTCGCCGCTGCCATCCAGGAACCGATTGCCCGTGAAGATCTGTCGCGACTGCTCCAGCAGGAGTTCCGTCCACAGTCTGAAACCTCATTGACCGCGATTGAAAACGCCGTCCAGGCGCTGGCCGCCCGTGCTCTCGAAGACACGGACTCGGTCATCAGCGCGGATGCGATCTACACCATCGAAGCGCTCATCGCCGAGATCGACCGTCAGTTGACCGACCAGATCAACGAAGTCATTCACCACCAGGACTTTCAGAAGCTCGAAGGCACCTGGCGGGGACTGCACCATCTGGTCAATAACACCGAGACCGACGAGCTGCTCAAGATCCGTGTCTTCAACATCTCGAAGCCGGAACTGGGCAAGATCCTCAAGAAGTTCAAAGGGGCCGCGTTCGACCAGAGCCCGGTCTTCAAGAAACTCTACGAAGAGGAATACGGCCAGTTCGGCGGCGAGCCGTACGGCTGCCTCATCGGCGATTACATGTTTGACCACTCCGCTCCGGATGTCGAGCTGCTCGGCGAACTGTCCAAGCTGGCGGCATCGTGCCATACGCCGCTCATCACCGGTGCGTCGCCGACATTGATGCAAATGGACACCTGGCAGGAACTCGCCAACCCGCGAGATCTGACCAAGATCTTCGGGACGCCGGAATACGCCTCGTGGCGGTCGCTGCGTGAGTCGGAAGATTCTCGGTACGTCGGTCTCACGTTGCCCCGCGTTCTGTCTCGACTGCCTTACAGCGCGCGGCAGAATCCGGTCGACGCATTCGACTTCGAAGAAGACACCGCCGGCGCCGACCATTCGCGGTTCACGTGGTCCAACGCCGCCTATGCGATGGGCGTCAACATCAACCGGGCGTTCAAACTTTACGGCTGGTGCTCGCGCATTCGCGGCGTCGAATCGGGCGGTGCAGTCGAGGGTCTGCCTGTCCATACCTTCCCGACCGACGACGGCGGGATCGACATGAAGTGCCCGACCGAGATCGCCATCAGCGATCGCCGGGAGGCGGAACTTGCCAAGAACGGTTTCATGCCGCTCGTATTCCGTAAGAACTCCGACCTGGCGGCGTTCATCGGCGCCCAGTCGCTGCAGAAGCCCTTCGTCTACGATGACGCCGACGCGACCGCCAACGCCAATCTGTCGGCGCGACTGCCGTACCTGTTTGCGACCTGCCGCTTCGCGCACTACCTGAAGTGCATCGTCCGCGACAAGATCGGTTCGTTCAAAGAGCGCACCGATATGGAAGCGTGGCTGAACCGGTGGATCAATCGGTATGTCGAGCGGAATCCCGCCACGGCGACCGAAGTCGACAAGGCCAAACACCCGTTGGCGGCCGCCGAGGTCGTCGTTGACGAAGTCGAAGGCAACCCCGGCTACTACTCGGCCAAGATCTTCCTGCGTCCTCACTACCAGCTCGAAGGGCTGACCGTCTCGCTGCGGCTGGTCTCGAAGCTGCCGAGCGGCAAGTAGGCATCATGACGCGGCCCTCGGGGATCACCGGCTCCGAGGGCCGCGCTCGAATTCAACCTCTGTTCCCCCCGGTGCAGGAGTTCCCACATGATTGCCCTGAATTTTGAGACCCAGATCAAGGGGTCGTGCACGCTCGCCAACCACGATAAGTGGATCGATGTGGCGTCGATGTCGTTTGCCGTCAATCGGACCATGCAGTTCAAGTCGGCTGGTGCCGACCGGACGACCAGCGTGGCCCACTTCTCCGAGGTCAACCTGTCGCGGATGGTCGATATCGCGTCGGCCGACCTGTTCGCTCAGTCGATCTCTGGCGAAAGCCTGGGTAAGGCGACCATCGATCTGATCCGGTCCGATGTGGACACGCACAAGACCTACATGCAGATCATTCTGCACGACCCGATCATCACCTCCTACAACATCTCGTCCGGCGGTGGGGAGACGGCAATGGAAACGTTGACGATCAACTTCACGAAGATCTCCGTTGAGTACAATGACAACGGCGTTGACCAGAGCCAGCAGAAGGGCTGGGATCTGACCAAGAGCACCAAACTGGCCGCGTAATTCCCACCGCGTCCGTGCCACTCGCATGCCGGAGCCTCGGAGGATTTCTTCCGAGGTTCCGGCTGTTTTTGATGTTCTGTGCATGTCGGAGCGTTCCCCAGCCGATAAAGCCGACAGGCGAACACGGAGATGTTGCGCGCAGGATGGACTGCGCCGGGACTTCCAAGCACAGGGACGGTGCGTATGTCCACCCGCATGTTGCATGATGTTGCGCCGGCGGGGTTGTTGGATCGCCTGTGCCTTGAGGCGGTCCCGGTTGATTCGCCCGAAGACTATCGAGCGGCCGTGCTGGCCGACCTGCAGGATCTGCTGGGGACGATTCGCCACTGGTCGTCCGAGGAGCTTGCCGACCACGGTGAGGTCGAAGCCTCGGTCATCAATTACGGCATCGCGCCGCTCACAGGCCGGGTGATCACGGGCGATGCAGCGGATCAACTGGCCGCGGAAATTCGATCGACGATCCTCCGCTTTGACGGCCGCTTCGAGCCGGCCTCGCTTGAGGTGACCTCAATGGTCGATCCGGACCGCACCTCGCTCGACGCGTTGACGTTGCGGCTTGAGGGGCGTCTTCGAGGATTCCCGAAGCCGATCCCGTTTCTGGCGCGGGCGACGGCTAATCTTGAAACCGGAATCCTTGTGCTGACGGCGGAGGGGGCCGCGCCATGACGCCGCAGATGTTGGACTACTACAATCGCGAGTTGCAGTACCTCCGTGAGATGGGGCGCGAGTTTGCGCAACGTTACCCGAAAGTCGGCCGCCGGCTGGGACTCAACAGCGGCGAGTGTTCCGATCCTCATGTGGAACGGCTGCTGGAAGGCGTGGCATTCCTGTCGGCTCGAGTCCACCTGAAGATCGACAGTGAGTTTCCCACGTTTGTCGATGGCCTGGTCGATCTGGTCGCCCCCCATCTGACGTCGCCGACACCGTCAGCGATGATCGCCCGCTTCGAGCCGGATGATGATCAAGGATCGCTCTCTGCGGGATTGAGCGTTCCACGCGGGACGAGCCTGCGCACGGCCGTCACCGGTGCACGGACACTGTGTGAGTTTCGCACGACGCGCGAATTGCTGCTCTGGCCGCTGAAGCTGCTGGGAGCGAACTATCGATCCCAACAGTCCCCCGCATCGAGTCAGATTCCTGGTTTTGGGTCGGCTGGGTGCTGCCTGGAGCTACCATGCCGCGTCACGGCCGGGCTCCGCGCGAATGCGTTGCAAATGGATACGTTGCCGCTGCAGTTGAATGGCGATGCCGGTCATGCCGGGCGGTTATATGAATTGCTATTATCGGGTCGCACGCGCGTGCTGCTGCGTGATGATGGAGATCCGAAATCCGTCATCCCGGTTCCAGACGCCGCGCTTGTCCCGTGCGGATTTTCGGATGCCGAGTCGCTGTTTCCTGAGGACCCGCGCGTATCGCGGGGACATCGGTTGCTGGCGGAGTACTTTCTGTTGCCGCAGAAGTTCCGTGCGTTCGAGATCCGAGGCTTGCAGTCCGCGCTGCAACAACTCGACACGGATCGATTCAGCATCCTGCTGCTGTGCGAACGCGAAGATCCACTGCTCGAGCGCCGTGTAACGGCTCAAGACTTTGTGGCGTTTTGTACGCCGGCCATCAACCTGTTCCGCAAGCGGGCGGATCGGCTTCCCGTCCGAGCCACCAGGCAGGAGTTTCACGTGCTGCCGGATCGCAGCCGCCCGACGGACTTCGAGATCTGGCGGATGATTCAGGTCACGGGCTTTACCGGCGCTCAGGGAGATCCGTTGCCCTTTGTTCCCGCGCACGGGACGCAGCCGCAAGATTTCGGAGAATTCGGGTTGTACACGCAGGAGCGGCGCCCGCGCGTCCCGTCAGCCGAGCTTCGACGCGATCCATTCACCGAAGACCAGGATCTGGGCACGGGAGTCTTCCTGACGTTGACCCGTCCGGGCGGCGGCCCTGTGACGGCCGATCTGCGGCAACTTTCGATCAGCACGTACTGCACCAATCGCCGACTCGCGGCTCGCTTGAGCGCTGGCGCGGAGTTCGGGGTTGAGATCGCGCTGCCCGTGAAGCGAATTACGGCGGTGGCCGGACCGACGCCGCCGCGCGAGCCGCTCGTGTTCGGCGGACGGATGGCCGCCTGGAAGTTCCTGAGTCACTTGTCGCTGAACTACCTCAGCCTGCTCGACGACTCGAAAGGGACGGGGACAGGGCGCGCGGCACTCGGAGAACTGCTGTCACTCTACGTATCGCCGAATGACCGAGCGGCGCGACGTGAGATCGATGGGTTGATGGAGGTTCGCGCCCGACCCGTGGTGGGGCGGTTGCCGTTACCCGGACCGCTCGTCTACGGACGCGGACTCAGCATCGACCTCCGCTGCGACGAAGACTCCTTCTGCGGCGGGCGTGCCTTCCTGTTCGCGACCGTGCTGGAGCGATTCCTGGCGGAGTACGTGACGATCAACTCCTTCACACAGACAACACTGCACACGCAACGAGGTGAGATTTATCGATGGTCACCGCGCACCGGACGACGTCCGACGCTTTGAGCGAACTGCGGCAGCGCGCGACGCAGTTTGATCTGTATCAGGCGCTGCGATTGATCGATGCAGCGCACCCCGAACTGCCCCCACTGGGCGAAGCAGCCGGTCCGTACGATGAAGCGGTCCGCATCGGTTTTGATCCGGGCCTGGATTTCGCGGCAAGTGACATTGCACGCGGAGTCGCGCCTGCCGACACGGACCAACTGCGGTTGGACGCACGGGGATTTGGCTTGCTGGGACCGAACGGTCCGCTTCCGTTGAACGTCACCGAGCAGATTCGCAGCGCCCTGTTGCACCACAATGATGCGGCCCCGCTGCATTTCATTGAACTGCTGCAACATCGATTGACGGCGCTCTTCTATCGCGCGTATGGACAGGCCCGTGCTTCGATCCAGGCAGATCGCCCGGAATCGGATCACTTCGCGCTCTACCTGGGGGCTTTGTTTGGTTGGCATCCGGCGGCGGCCAACCGCGACGCTTTCTCCGATGGCTCGCGTCTGTATTTCACCGGTCGGTGGGCCGCGGCGACTCGGTCGGCCGAGGCACTGGAAGCCGTCATCGTCCACGAGTTTCACGTACCTGTCGTTGTCACGCCCTTCGCATTGGGATGGCTTCCGCTTGAGCGGGAAACGCAATCAGCATTGGGACGCGACGGAGAGGCATCTCTGCTTGGCGAAGCGACGATTGTGGGCGCTCGCGTGCAGGATCGTCAGAGCCAGCTTCAGTTGAACTTGGGCCCGATGCCGCTGGCCCTGTTTGAGACGTTTCTGCCAACCGGCGATGCATTCGCCCCCTTGGCAGCCCTCGTGGTTGATTTCACGCGGGGCGAGCTTCTCTGCCGCGCTCGATTGATTCTTCGTGCAGATGACATCCCGCCAACCGTCCTGGGAGAGCAAGGACAACTCGGCTATGTGAGTTGGCTGGATCCTGTGATTGGACGCGAAGACGCGACGGACGCGGAGTTCACACTCTGCTGAGCGTGCGGATCGTCCTCCCAACCCACGGCACGAGCGTCTGCGCGGCGTCACCAAACGCAGGGGTCACGCCGGGACCAAAGCCCCGGCATCCGCGTGCACCTTCCCGTTGCCATTGACCGATCCATTGCCTTCCAATGCTCCGTCGCCGATGTGCCGGCGATCGTCATGAGAATCGTGTTGAGCATGGTCCGCCGGCCCAATGCGGACGAAGCGTCCATAGATGGAGTAGAACGTCGGCACGAGAACGAGCACCAACGTGGTGGACAGGATCAGTCCGAAGCACAGGCTATTGGCCATCGGAATCAGCAACTGGGCCTGCTCAGACGTCTCGGTCATGATGGGCGCGAGCCCGGCGACGGTGGTCATCGAGGTGAGGAGCACCGGACGCAGCCGCCGCTGGCCCGTTTCGAGAAGCGCTTCGTGGAGCGGCACGCCGTCTCGCACGCGGGCGTTCGCGAAGTCGACGAGCACAATGGAATCGTTGACGACGACGCCCGTCAGCGCGACGAGGCCCAGTACGCTGAACAACGTCAATGGCAGCCCCATCAGCGCATGACCCCACACGGCACCAATGATTCCAAACGGAATCACCGCCATGATGATGGCCGGCTGAATGTAGGACGTGAACTGCATGGTGAGCAAGACGTACATCGCGAGCAGGGCGATCATCAATCCCACGAACAGGCTTTGAATGGACTCGACGGACTGTTCCGCCTGTCCTTCCCAGCGGACGATGACATTGGGGTAGCGCTCCAGCAAGTGCGGCACAAAGCCGGCCTGCAGACGGGAAACGATCTCCGCGGCGTTCGCTCGCGATTCGTCGACATCCGCCGTTACGGTGATGGACCGCTTCTGATTAACGCGGTTGATTTCTGAGTATCCCCGCTGGATCGCGACGTCGGCCAGTTCGGTGATCGGCCGCTGCACGCCATCGCCCGTGTCGATGCGGATTTCATCGAATTCGGCCAGTGCGCGGCGTTCTTCCTCCGGATAACGGACCATGAGCTTGACTTCGTGCCGCCCGCGCTGCAGTCGCATGACTTCTTCGCCGTAGTAGGCCGCACGGACCGTGCCGGCGACTTCCTGCAAAGGAACACCCAGCGTTCGGGCGTCCGGTTTGACCGTAAGCTGCATCTCCCATTTCCCGGGACGCGAGTCGTCCGAAATGTCGAACACGCCGGGAATCGACGCCAATTCAGCCTTGCAGTCTTCGACTGCTGCTTCGAGTGATTCCATGTTGCTGCCGTCCGAAAGCAGCTTGAATTCGATCGGTGAACCACCCGGTCCCATGTTGACGCTGGCAAAGGAAAGCGTTTCCGCCCCGGCGATCGGTCCGGTTTCGGCCCGCCACTCCTCGACGATCTGCTGGCTGGAGACATTCCGTTGATTCGATTCGACCATGGCGACCAGCACGCTGCCTGCGTGTCCGCCCTCCGTCCGGTCGTCGGCTCCCCCCGGCGACTCCGAGGTGACCTGCCCGACGAGCCGATGTGTGAGCTCCAGCACCGTCTGGCCTTCCGCTTCCTCGTGTCGCGCACACACGCGTCGAATGGCGTCCTCGATCCGCCGCGTTGCAGCGTCGGTCACATGGCTCGGCGTGCCGTCCGGAAACACGACGCGCGCCCGAATATTGCGGCTGTCCATCTTCGGAAAAATGATCCAGGGGACCGTGCCGCTCGTCACCAGTGTGGCCGACAGAAGCAGCACTGCGAACGCAATGCTGCAAACGATAGCCGGGAACTGCAGACAACGCCTCAAAAGCGGTAGATAGATCCACTGAATAAATCCATCCAGCACGGCCCCGACGTGCTTCCTGACCCATTCACTCGCGCCCGACACAAAACGAAATGGCCACACGAGACGGTCCAGCAGCACGGCCGCCAGGAAGACGGGCGAACCAATCACCACACGCGCCAGGCCCAGTTTTAATCCGCGCCGCCACTGCAACGCCCGCTGAGCCCATGAGAAAGAAGAAGGTTCATGGGCCAGATGGCATGGCAGGATGAAAGCAGCCTCTGCCATGGAGACCAGCAGCATGGCGATGACCGCGAGGGGCATGACGGCGAAAAACTTGCCCATCACTCCCGACACGAAAAACATCGGCATAAACGCGAAGACAGTAGTCGTGATTGATGCGGCCACGGAGGGCAGAACTTCGATCGCGCCATCAATGGCGGCCTGCCGGAAGTTCTTTCCCATCTCGCGGTGCGCATAAATGTTCTCGCCAATCACAATAGCGTCATCGACGACGATGCCCAGCGCAATGACAAACGAGAACATCGACAACATGTTCAACGTCTGATCGAACTGCCATAGCACGATGCAAGCGCCGAGAATGGAAATCGGAATGCCCAGCGCCACCCAGAACGCCAGTCGGATGTCCAGAAACATCGCGAGGCAGATGAACACCAGGATCAATCCTGAAAACCCGTTTCGCTTGAGCAACTGCAGGCGGTCGTTGATGTCGATCGAACGGTCGCCCCACAAGGCGATGGAATAGCCCGGCGGCAAATCCACCGTTGCTGCGTACTCATGCACGGCGGAGGTCATCGCCAGCATGTCTTCGCGTGCCGCGGCTTCCACCGAAATGGCGTATCCCGGCTTTCCATTGAGACGGCTGATTGCCGTCTTATCGGCGAAGTCATCCTTCACCGTACCGAGGTCGGCCACGGTCAGCACGACGCCGTTGGGCGTCGTCACCAGTGGAATCTCTTCAATCTCCGCGCCACGGAAACGTTTGGCCTTTCCGCGCAGCAGATACTCCTGAGAATTCGACTTGATGTTTCCCCCAGGAAGTTCCAGATTCTCTCGGCGAATGCGCCGCGCGACTTCCTGCAGAGTGAGTCCATACTCGCGCAACGTGGACTTGGGAATCTCGACGTCGATCTGATAGTCACGCGCTCCCTGAATTTCGGCGACGGAGATCTGCGGAATGGCCAGCAGGTCGTCGCGGACTTTTTCCACCATGTCGCGCAGCCGCACTTCGGCTTCCGGACTCTCGTCGTCCACGCCGATGACTCCGACACTGATGGTCGGCTGGCGCAGTGTGAGCTGCCGAATCTCGGGTTCTTCGGCCAGATCAGGGAAGCTGGGGATACGGTCGACTTCAGATTCAACCTCGCTCAGGATCTTCTGAACGTTGGGAGAGTCCGTCTTGATCTCCAGAATGACGCTCCCGGTGCCTTCGGAGGCAATGGACGTCACCTTCTTCAATCCGTCGATGCTGCGAACCGCCTCTTCGATCTTCTGGCAGATGCCGTTCTCAACTTCTTCCGGACTGGCGCCGGGATAGGGAACGGTGATCAGGATGATTTCGAGCTCGAATCGCGGGAAATCCTCGCGACGCAGCATCGACCAGCTCAGCGCTCCCACAGCCAATACGCTCACCATGATGGTGTTCATGGCCGGCGTATTGTCGATCGCCCAGCGGATGACCGACTTCATCAGCGCGTCCTCCGTGGGGAGGGGCGGTTGCTCTCAGGCTCCTGAACGCGGGCCTCATTTGCCTGTTCGGCCTTCACCACCCGGACAGTTCCTTCGGGCGCCTTAACCTCAGAGGATTCGCCGTTCACTTCGCGGACCGGCATGCCGTTCTCGACGGCGGCCAGCGGCGAGGTCACAACCCGTTCACCTGCCTGTGGACCATCGGACGTCACTTGCAATAGTGCGGTTTCGCGCTCTTGTCGGGCCACCTTTGCCGGGACAATGGCCAACTGACCGTCGCGGACGACCCACACAATTCCTCCCGGTTGCAGCGCTGTCAGCGGCACGCGGAGCATTGGAATGGGGGTCTCGATGGGAATCCGGACTTTGACATACATGCCGCTGAACAGCGTAGGGGGAGCAACAGGGCCGGCGACGCCGCGGCCACCAATGCGCACTCGCGTCGGCGCGTCGATCCGGATGCGGCAAGGAATCGTACGCGTGCTGGGGTCGAGTCCGTTCCCGTCATAGCGCGACAGCACGCCCGACCAAAGGAACTCCGCGCCGCGGAAGGGAAACGCCACCTCGGCCGCTAATGTCGGAATCTCGAAGACTTCACGACGTCCTGGAGATTGCAGGACCGGTTGCTCGAGACCCGTCCGCGCGACCTGGTCGCCACCGGAAGAGCCGCCGGCGTCGGAAGCCGCGTCAGCAAAGGTCATCGCCGGGGGATCAGACGAAACCCCGAACGTCCCTGCCTGCAACCACACCCAGTACAACTCGTCCACCCGCAATTGACAACTGACCTCCATGGTGTCCGTGTCATTGATGGTGAAGAGCGGATCGCCCGCTTGAACATAGTCCCCTTCTTCCACGTCGACGGAGACGAGGGTTCCGGACAACGGCGCGGCGACACGTGTCCGGGCCAGATTGATCTCAGCCCGTTTGAGTTCCGTTTGGGCCAGCTTCTTCGCCGTCTGAAACGTGTTTCGCCGCTGACCGAGTGCACTCCGCTGATTCTCCAATGTCCTGAGCGAATTTCTTGACGCCAGCTCCTGCATTCGCGCCGAATCCAATTGTGTGTCGGTACTCGCCTTGCTGGAGATCAATCGCTGGATTCGCGCCAGATTCTGCTGCTGGAGCGTCAAATCCTCTCGCGCCAGTTCGATGAGCGCCTCGGTATTGGCCAGATCGACTTCGACTTCGACCAGGTTCTCATCAGCCCGTTCGATCTGCACCGTCAGCCGGTCCACATCCCACTCATAGTCGGTGGGATCGATCTGCAGGAGAAATTCTCCGCCATCGACATAATGGCCGGCGCGGCAATCGACGACTTTTTTCGTGATGCGACCGGCCACTTCCGCGGAGTGCGTCACGCGCTTATAGGGAACCGCCACGCCGTCGACCTCGATCGTAAATCGACCGTCAACGGGCTCGATCAGCGCGGTCTCCACAGCCGCAGTCTGATCTCGATTCGTATTGCGGGGGGCTGCCTCCGGTCGCTGGCCAAAGACCACAAAACCGCCAATCCCTGCGGCGACGATCACCAACGGCGCAAACACCCGCAGACATTCATCCGCGATGGTTTGCCAGCGACTCGCTTCCGTGCGATCGCGGGAACGCTCTGACTCGGTCACAGACTCTCAACCTGTCATGAAGGAATAGGAGCGGCCGGAATACGGTCACGCACCGACCGGCCGTGAGAAACACGAGCCGCGCAGGACGGCGACGGAGAATCCAATTGAAAAGCGGCAAGGGCCGCCAGCGAGAATTTCGTGATGTGATCGCACAGCGCATCAATGGAGTACGCCTCCGAATCGCGCTCCGCTCCAATCAACAGCACGACAAACTCATTCGCAAACCGGTAATGCAGACATTGCCCGACTATGCTGAATGCGATGCGCTGCCGCACAACAAGATCGGTTGACTCGGGAAGCACCTCCGCGAGCAGTTCCAGGAGCTGATCGAACTGCGGCCGGATGAATTCCTCGACGAGGGGGCGACAAGCGTGCGTCGGATGCAGCATCTCCCGCATCAGCAACCGCGTTTCCCATCCGACCGCGCCGTCGCCCAGGCAACGATTCAAAATGGTCCGCACAAACAGACGCAGCTTGTCCTCGGCGGTGGCGTGCGGCGGCCACGCGGGAAGTGGCACGCGCAGCAGCTTCTCCCGGTGAGCAAACTGCACCGTTTCCAGATAGAGCGTCTCCTTACTCCCAAAGTGGTAGTTCACACTCGCGAGGTTGACCTCGGCTGCCGCGCAGATCTCGCGCACCGTCGTCGCCTCAAATCCGCACTCCGCGAAAATGGGCCCCGCCGTCCGCAATATCCGAAGTCGAGTCTCGTCGGCCATAAATGCCCTACCATGCGAAGTAAACAAGTGTATTAAACATCCGTTGGGGTGCAAGATGAGTATTTGCCGCGAGCTGGAAAATTGGCCCCTCGCGCGTCAAGCTGTCCGTCGCTCACTCCAACTTGCTGCAAATTTCGCCGGGAGACTCGTCGCATGCGCCTCCATTTCGGACGTCTCGGACCTTTTCTCCCGCTAATGGCTCTCATGATCGCCGGAGCCTTGCAGGCCGAAGAGGAGCGATCACCGAATATCATCGTGTTCCTCGCGGATGATCTGGGGTGGGGCGACCTTGGCTGCTACGGACATCCTCGCATCCAGACGCCCCATCTCGACCAGTTTGCGGCACAGGGCGTACGGTTGACGCAGTGTTACTCGGCGTGCGGCGTCTGTTCTCCCTCGCGGTCCGCCATCCTCACGGGCCGCACCCCGTATCGTAATGGCGTCTATCGCTGGATTCCCGAAGCTCCCAATCAGGGCAGCCACGTCCACCTGAGGACGAGTGAGATTACGATTCCCGAACTCTTGAAGCAGCGGGGGTACGACACCTGCCACGTCGGCAAATGGCACCTCAACGGGGCCTTCAACTCCGCCGAGCAGCCTCAACCGGACGCCCACGGATACGACTACTGGTTTGC
>JAHBXU010000430.1 GCA_019636315.1 Planctomycetaceae bacterium
ACTTCGCGGAAGGTTTCCGTGCCGGCTACAAAGCGGTCTGCATGGGGAACGACAACGTCTGTGCGCCGCCCATGCCGCCGCGCCGCTACTGGTCCAGTTGCTACCTGAACTGCGAAGGCAAGGCCAAGGCGATGGCCTGGTACGATGGCTTCGGCCATGGCATCGTCGCCGCCTCATCCTCCGGGTGTGGCAGCCAATGCCAGGTCGTCACCGGTGCTGCCGGCGGATCGGGTGAGCTGGGCTCCGCGCTCAAGGGATATCAGCCGCCGCTCCCGAACCAGTACGGAAACCAACCGATTCCGGAAGGCGCCTATCCCGAACGATCGGCTCCGCAGCCGATTCCGTCCAGTCGCCCGTTGCTTCCTCCCCCCGCCGAAGATGGCGCTGAGGAGATGTTTCCGGAAGACGGCGGCACCCTGGTTCCGCAGCCGCCGGCCGCGATGCAGTATCGCAACCAGCCTCAACTTCCTGCTGCGGAAGCCTATCGCGTCCCGGTCTTCTGAACCGCACGGCCGCGACCCGTTGAACTTGCGTCCTCTGACATTGATTTGATCGCAGTTCGGACCGATCGGTCCGGCTCGTGGCGACCCTGAATCTGGAGTATCGACGGATGACCCGCAACCCTCTGCAATTGACAGTCATGAGACTGGCCGGCCTGCTCCTGCTGGCCGGATCGGGGTGCAGCAGCACCTCGTTATTCGGCCATATTCCAGCGATCCCCGTCGAGCGGATCCCCCCCTCGATGCTGGGACGCCCACGAGAGGACATGCAGGAGATCTCCCTCTCCCGCCTGCGACAGAATCCGCCGGAGGTCTACCAACTCGGGCCGAACGACATCCTCGGCATCTACATTGAAACCATCCTGCCGGCCGGCGAGGAACCCCCGCCAGTGCACTTCCCGGAGCAGGGAGAACAGGCGCCCTCCATCGGGTTCCCCGTTCCCATCCGTGAAGACGGCACGATCGGCTTGCCGCTCGTCCCACCGATCCAGGTCGAAGGGTACACCCTCGAAGAAACCACCGAGCTGATCCGGAAGGCGTATACGATCGATAAGCTGCTGCTTCCTGAAGGCCGCGACAGCATTATCGTGACCTTGATCAGGCGGCGAACGTTCCGCGTGCTGGTTGTCCGGGAAGAAGAAGGCGCCACCAGCACCCGCCGCGGATCGACCCAGGAGGTCATTAAGCGCGGCGCGGGATTCGTTTTGGACTTGCCCGCCGGCGAGAACGACCTCTTGCACGCTCTGAACGAGACCGGCGGACTTCCCGGACTGGATGCCAAGAACGAAGTCCTGATTGTCCGCGGCGTGGGAGTCGATGGTCGCGAATGGGACAAAATTGTCGCCCAGATCCGCTCCAACAAGGAACCGTGCAGCTGCCCGTCCCCCATCCCGGATCCCCCGAACGTCACGCGCATTCCCCTGCGATTCTACTCGGAGCGAGTTCCCGATTTCACCGAGAAGGACATCATCCTCTACGACGGCGACATCGTGATGATCGAGTCGCGGGAGCGAGAGAAGTTCTACACCGGTGGCGTGCTGAGCGGCGGTGAGTTCCCCCTGCCTCGCGACTACGACCTGGACATCATGGGCGCGATCGCGATCGCCGGCGGACCTGTCGGCTCCAGCGGCGCGGTGCTGTCGCAGTCGATGGCCCGTGGCGGTGGCCGGTCCGTCGGTGGCGGCGGCGGCAGCAGCGGTCCTCTGCCTCCGACCGATGTCATCGTCGTCCGCAAGTTGTGTGACGGCTCCCAGGTGCCGATCCGCATCGACCTGAAGCGTGTCTTCGACGATCCGCGGCAACGCATCCTGATTCAGCCGGAAGACGTGGTCATCCTCCGCTACAAGTGTGCTGAGGAAATCGCCAACACCGCCTTGAGCCTCATCCAGTTCAACTTCCTGTTCAACGGCTTCCGTGGCGGCGGATTCAACTGACAGTCCACGTCTGAGTGATCGATCAAAAATCGAGAGGCCCGGGGAACGTTCCCCGGGCCTTTTTTCATTCACGTGTCCGGACGGCAGCGACAGAAGATCCCGGATCCCCGAGTGACAAGAATGAAAAAAGCCCGGCGCCATTCCATGACGCCGGGCCGGACTTTCATCAATATGCGTCAGCGGGACGCTCAGTACAGATCGCTGTCTCCGCCTCCACCACCGCCATGAGACTTGTCGTCCTTCGGCTTCTCGGCGATGAGTGCATCGCTTGTGAGCAGCAAGGTGGCGACGCTCGCGGCGTTCTGCAGGGCCGTCCGGGTCACCTTCACAGGATCGATGACGCCGGCCTTGACCAGGTCCTCGTAGGTGTCGGTTGCGGCGTTGTAGCCCTCGTTCCCCTTCCGCTCGGAAACCTTCTCGCAAATCACCGAGCCGTCCATGCCCGCATTGTCGGCGATCTGCGTCAGGGGAGCGCGGCACGCGCGGCGAATGATGTTGTAACCGACCTGCTCGTCATGGGTGAGCTTGCCAGGATCAACGCTCATCGAACTCCGCAGCAGGGCAACGCCGCCGCCCGGAAGAATGCCTTCTTCGACCGCGGCACGCGTCGCGTGCAGCGCGTCTTCAACGCGAGCCTTCTTCTCCTTCATCTCCGATTCCGTGGCCGCACCAACATTCACTTGAGCGACGCCGCCGGACAGCTTGGCGATCCGTTCTTCGAGCTTCTCGCGATCGTAGTCGCTTGAGGAGTTGTCCAACTCGCGACGAATCTGGTCGATGCGGGACTTGATGTCGGCCGACTTGCCGGCCCCCTCGATCAGCGTCGTGTTGTCCTTGTCGATGACGACCTTCTTCACGCGGCCCAGGTCGCTGAGCTGGATATTCTCCAGCTTGATCCCCAGATCCTCGAAGATGGCCTGTCCGCCGCACATGATGGCGATATCCTGCATCATGGCCTTGCGACGATCCCCGTAGCCGGGGGCCTTCACGGCCGCCACCTTGAACGTCCCACGCAATTTGTTGATCACGAGCGTGGCGAGTGCCTCGCCCTCGACGTCCTCGGCAATGATGAGCAGCGGCTTGCCGGACTGGACGACCTTTTCCAACACGGGGACCAGGTCCTTGATGTTGGAGATCTTCTTCTCATGAGCGAGCACGTACGCGTCTTCGAGAACGGCTTCCATGCTCTGCGGGTCGGTGACAAAGTACGGGGAGAGATAGCCCCGGTCAAACTGCATCCCCTCGACAACCTCGAAGTCGGTATGCAGCGACTTGCCCTCTTCGACGGTGATCACACCATCCTTGCCGACGGCTTCCATCGCGTCCGCCAGAATGGTGCCGATCGTGTCGTCACCGTTGGCGGCGACGGTGCCGACCTGGGCGATGGCCTTCTTGTCACGGCACTCGATGGCCATGCTTTTCAACTTGGCCACGACGTCGCTGACGGCCTTGTCCATGCCGCGCTTCATCTCGAGCGGCGAAACTCCGGCGACGACCGCCTTGAGACCTTCGACGTAGATGGCCTCGGCCATAATGGTCGCGGTGGTCGTCCCGTCCCCGGCGTTATCGGAGGTTTTGCTGGCGACCTCGCGAACCATGCGGGCGCCCATGTCTTCGAACTTGTCGCCGAGTTCGACTTCGCGGGCGACGGTCACGCCGTCCTTGGTGACGGTCGGAGACCCGAAGGACTTCTCAAGGATGACGTTACGGCCCTTGGGACCGAGTGTGACGCGGACGGCCTTGGCGAGCTTGCTCACGCCGCGGCGAATGGCTTCCTGGGCTTCTTGATCGAAGGCGATCATTTTGGCCATGAGGTGAATCTCCTGTAAGAGTGGTCAGTTTTCAGCGATCAGCTGTCGGTGTTTCTGCGATGCCGGCAACTCGGCTCCGGCATCGTTGAGTTCCAGTTCAAAGTTCTTCGCCCCAGCCGCACGATTTGTACTGACGGCTGAAAGTTGACGGCTGATGGCTTAGTACGTCGCCAGAATGTCGCTCTCGCGGAGCAAGAGATATTCCTCATCGCCGATCGAAATCTCATCGCCGGCATAGGAGCTGAAGATAACGCGGTCGCCTTCCTTGACGGTGAGGGGGGTCTTGCTGCCGTCGTCCTTCACATGTCCGTCGCCCACAGCGACGACCTCCCCCTTCTGGGGCTTGTCCTTGGCGGAATCAGGAAGCACGATGCCGCCGGCCGTTTTCGACTCGGCTTCCTGCCGCTTCAGAACGACCTTGTCTCCCAATGGGACAATCCGAATCCCCCCCGACTTGGCCTTCTTCGCCATGGATCTACCTCAGTGTCCGCTCGTGACTGTCAATTGATGGATGGAACCGCACCTGCAGAAACGGAGTTTCCGCATGCGTTGAATGCCCGCTAGGCGAACCGCGTGCCAACAGCGACAAAATCACAACTCCCTGAAATACAGGCGCTTTCGGAGATTCCCCATCGACACACTCCCTGTCGGAAACGTCGAACTGTCCATTCCGCCGCCTCACATTCTGCCAATGTGGCAGCCCGTTTGTCATCGTTGCCAAATGCTCCACATCGGCCAGGGCGAATCGAAGTGCCTGACGCCTGGGCCGGGTTGGTGAACCGCCTCATGGCCACAGACCGCGAGCCGAGATGAATACCGCAAGCGGAGGTCACCGCTTTCCATTGCGTACCGACCACTCCCCTGATTCTCCGACTCCGATCCAGATCGACCCCACAC
>JAHBXU010000431.1 GCA_019636315.1 Planctomycetaceae bacterium
TTTTGCCGGGCACCCGCTGGGGAACAGCATTCTGGGGACGAACGACAGCATTTCCCAGTTGACCGTCCAGCAGATGCGCGCGTATCACGCGGCACGCTATCGGCCGTCGAATATGACGCTCGCTGTGGCCGGCCGCATCGACTGGCAGGAGCTTGTCGATCTGGTTCAACGTTACTGCGGGGGCTGGACTCCGGGACAATGCACGCGCGACACCGACGAAGCGCGTCCCCAGCGGCAACTGGCCATCTGTCCGAAGGCGGGCAATCTGCAGCAGCACGTGATGCAATTGGCCGTCGCTCCTCCCGCGACAAGCGATCTGCGGTACGCAGCGGATCTGCTGTCCGTCATTGTCGGTGACGACTCGGGGAGCCGCTTGTATTGGGAACTGGTGGACCCGGGGCATGTCGAAGTCGCGGAACTGGGCTTCAATGAGTACGACGGCAGTGGTTCGTGGATGACCTACATGAGCTGCGCCCCGGAAGAAACGTTGACCAACCTGGCGAAGATTCAATCGGTGTATGAGCAAGTCAATCGTGAAGGAGTGACTGACGCCGAGATTGAACAGGCGCGCAACAAAGTCCTGTCCCGCATCGTGCTGCGCAGCGAACGCCCGATGGGGCGGTTGTCGTCACTGGGAAGCAACTGGCTTTATCGCGGCGAATACCGCTCCGTCTCCGACGAGCTGGAGACGTATCGCTCCATCACGACAAAGGACATCCGCGCGCTGCTCGACCGTTACCCGCTCGGCCAGTTGACCACCGTGGCGGTCGGTCCGCTGGAAGAATTGGGATAAGCGACGATGCAACTGGATCCGGGTCTGCTGCGCGGGTCCGCATTGTGGGAGGACGCGACACGGCAGGCCCTCTCCGATGCTTCGGATTATTCGCTCATGCCGGTCGCCCTGCTTCGACCAGGAAAATAGGACAGTAGCGCGGGCAGGAAGATCAGGTCCCCTACCAGTGCGGAGCCGATCGTCAGGATGCCCATCGAGACGAAGATCCGCTGCTCCCGCATATCGCTGAAAAGCACCGTCGAAAAACCTGTGATGAGGACGACCGTCGTCATGATCAGGGCTGTGCCGACGCCGGTGAACGCCTGCCGAATGGCATCGTGTTCGTCCACCGCGTCCTGGCGGACTTCTTCGTATCGTGTGAGAAAGTGAATCGTGTCGTCCACCGCGATTCCCAGGCACACGGTAAACGCACACACGCTGACGATCTCCAGCGACTGCCCGGTCAGCACGAGGGCCGTGCCGGTCACGGCGAGCGGAAAGACGTTCGCAATCAGCGAGATCAGCCCGATTCGCAACGACCGGTACACGATCGTCAGCACACCAAAGATGATGAACGCAGCGCTGCCGAGGCTCGCCGCGAGATCCATGACCACCTGGTAGATCTGTCGCCAGCGACGGACGGCCGGTCCGGACAGTTCCAACGTGAAGTGGGGATGCTCGGCCGTGATCGTGTTCAATCCGGCTTCGATCCGCTCGAACACCGGTCCATACCTGGCGATGCCGACGTCCTGAACGCGGAAGCTGACTGACGCCTGCCGGCGTTCGGGTGTATAGAAGGCCCGTTTGAGCGGCGGAGGCATCAGTTCCAGCATCGACATCCGCTCCGCCTGCGGACCGTCGCCCGGAAACGTTTCCAGAAAGTTGCGAATCGACAGCGGCGTGCCGATTAACGTCTCGGTCCGCAGAAGATCGTCGACCTGAGCCACAACATCCAGCACTTCGGCTGAGTCGGACGGGATGTCTTCAGACCATGTGACGTCGACGGCTGAGAACTCCAATCCTCCGAGGGCACGGTCCATCCGCTCCATGCCGACGGCGGCCTCGGAATGGATCGGCAACGAGCCGGCCCGCCGTTCGTCCGGCTCCAGCAACAGGGAGACAAGCGTCGTGACGAGTGTGAGCCCAATGGCGAGATAACTGATCGGGCGCGAAAAACGCAGCACAACGTCAATCAACCCGCTGATACGGCCGAGATTGCGATCAATCAGACCTTTCTCGTGTCCCACGTGGACGGACCGGCCGAGGAACGTGGTGCATGCGAGCGGAATGACGGTGATGACCGCCAGGAACGCCAACACGACGCCGATGACGCACGACCATCCGAACTCGCGCACGATGTTGCTCCGTGCGAGCGACAGCGAGCCAAACCCAATCGCGGTCGTCAACGACGTCAGCGCGCAGGCGAGGCCCACCTGGCTGAGACCACGACGGGCCGACTCACGTCCGCTCAAGCCGGACGCCCGCAAGCGGCGAATCTGCACCATCAGATGCACGCCGTCCGTCAAGCCGACCAGACTCAGCAGCACGGGCAGGACAACGTCGTTGAACGGATTGAGTTGCAGGTTAAAGAAGCGCAGGATGCCCAGCGTCCAGAACACCCCTAACGCGGGGGCGAGTGCGAGAATGAACACCGCGGTCGGCCCGCGGAACAGAACCAGGGACATCAAGCCGATCATCGAATAGCCGATCAGCTGGAACTTGAAGGAGTTCGCCTTCTGCGTTTGCAGCATCTCGACAACAAACGGCGTCCGTCCGGTGACGAAGAACTCAAACGTGACATCCGGAAACTCTCGCATCGTGTCTTCGGCCAGTTCGCGCAGTCGCACGGTGACGTCTGCGTCGGACTGAACGAAGAGCCATTCGAAATGAATGAGCAGCAGCAGAGTGCGGCCGTCCGGCGAAAGCAGTTGGCCGCCGACCAGCGGATGCCGGAGCGCCCGCTGCTTTGCTTCTTCAAATCGGGAGCTGGACGATTCCGAGCGCGGGAACAAAGGTTGCGGGAAGCCGAAAATGTTGAGGATCGGCACCCGGTCCATCCAGAGAATGCGGTCGACATAGTCGAGTGCTTCGAGACGCTCCACGATGGTCCGCAGCGCCGTCGCCCCCTCGGGCGTGAAGAACTGATCTGACTCGATGACCAGAATGGCATCGGAGTCGGACAGGCTCACCCGCTCCACGTCCGGGACGTCCGGTGAGGACGAACTCTGGAGACGTGTTCCGGGCGATGTGACTTCCGGCTGGCGAAACCACCGTCGCACCAGGTTCGCATCGATGTACCCGACCAGTGCGATGGCCGTCATCACAAGGAGCAGCAACATCACGGCCGACGGAACACCGGTGATGAAACTGGCCAGTCGGTCAAATGCGCGAGACACAAATCGTCCTGAGTTGCGAGAAGTCTGACGCGCGGCGACCGGATGACGGGAATGGGACCTGACGTGGCGGAATTTTTTGCCCCTGCGTCGGGCGAGTGAGCGATCTGCCCCCGGAATTCGCGGCGTGGGGATGTCAGAACTTCAGTTTGCGACGAGCCGCGTCTTCCAACTCCGATCGCGTGAGCACACCGTCTCCATCCTGATCGAGTCGACTGAATCCGAACCGTGAGAATGACAACGGGGTCTCGTCGCGCGCCACATGTCCGTCCTGATTGGCATCGAACCTTTCCAGGAAATCTGCGACGAAGCGATCGATCTGGCGCTGACGATCCGCAAGTTCCTCCTCGGAATGCGTGGAGACCGGTTCCAGCCTCTCCCGAGGTTGGGCGACTTCAAAGAACGCCAGAGCCATCTCTTCCCACGACTGGTCGCCCCACGAGACAGACTGCGACGGATCAGGATTTGCAGGATTGCCGGCGGAGTTGTCGAAGCGGACGGTGAAACGGAGTTCTTCAATCTCGTCGAGAGGCAACGGACGCTGAAACTGGTAGATGTGTTGCCAGTTGAAATCGTAGTGCGGAACATCCAGCAGCACCTCGTGGTCACCCGAGTCGTTTCGAGCGAACAACTGAAACGCCTTGCCGCGGAGGTGCATATGGGGCACGGCTGCCAGCAGCGTGCTTCCGGTGGGGATGCGGCGAACGCGTCCGTGCACCGCGAAGTCGGCTGCGTGCGGCGGAATCTCGAACTCCTGATCGACTCCGACCAGCGTCACCACTTCATGGGTGATTTCCGCATCCTGACCCAACAGCAGGCCGATTCGGGTGACGTCCTCGGCTTCGACTCCGTTGGGGGTGTAGTGCATTTGAAACACCAGCTTTGATCCGCGCGGCACAAAGCGTGCATGGCCGGATGGAAGCAACATGGTCCGTTGTCCCGGAACATATGCGGAGATCCAGCCAATGCCGCGAAACTGCGCCCCGTCGGGCGGGCGAATAAACACGATCGCGTGATGCACGACCGCCCGGTTTCCGGGGATCACCTGCGCCCCGGTGATCCATGTGTCTTCTTCAAATCCCGGATCGACGACGTAGTACTGATACTCGACCGTGCCAGCGGCAGGGACCCGGAAGGGACGCTCGCGCATCTCCAGAATGAGGTCCGGTTCGCGCGGCAACTGCCAGCCGTCAGTGAATGACGGCGGAACGGGAAGCTCGTCCACGCGGCCATAGGGCGCGCCGGCCGCCACCCAGTCGCGCAAGGTTTGCTTCTCGGCATCGGGCATGTGCCGCGCGTTGACAAATTCTCCATGATGCGGATTGGCGTGCCACGGCGGCATGCGGCCGTCATCTATGGTCTCGAGGATCATGTCCGCCCAGCCGATGACGTCGTCGTAGTTGACGAGTGAGAATGGACCGATCTCTCCGTCGCGATGGCATTCCACGCAGTGCTGGTTCAGGATGCG
>JAHBXU010000432.1 GCA_019636315.1 Planctomycetaceae bacterium
CGCGTCCGCGTCGTCACCGAATCGGTCGGTATACTGCAGCCATCGTTGTTGGAAGTCGGCCCGGCGATCAATCAGATCGGCCCGATCGGTTTTGAACGCCAAAAATCGGACGGCGACGCCTGTCGACAGGGCCACCAGCAAGCCGCAGATCCACAGGACGCTGAGGGGACGGCGACAGGCGGAGCGTGTCACGGCGCGCAGCAAATCGGGCAGCAAGCCGCGCGCGCCGGCTTCCGTTGCGTGTTGCTGGCGGTCGACCTCTGGGGAAAGAATCCTCAGCCCGTGCGGTCCGCCAGGCGCAAGTCGATCTTCCTTGTCGCCTTGATCAGACATGCCACATCCCTGTGCCCCATCGCAGCCTTGCGGGCGGGATTGTAGTAGGAACCCAAAGATGGGCACAACAGCGGGTTTTCGGACCCAGTTGCCCCGGCGATTCAGGATCTGGGCGCTCCGTGGTGGCGGTTTCCACCCTTCCCGGACGCTGAATTCTGTGGTTGCTGCGTCAATTACCGCGTTCGGGATGGGACGGCAGAAAAGGTTCCGCTGACTTCATTCGGAACCACCCCTTCCCTGATCCTCTTCGTGAACACGCCGTCGTCGATCGCTCGAACGTCAATCCGGGAACTGCGCTGGACTGAAACCGATGTCGACGATGCTGCAGCCAGTGATCACGGGCAGGCTGCGGGCCTGGGCGGCGGCGAGAAGTTGGCGATCCTCGCTACCAGGGTTGAGCCACACTTCTTTCACGTCGAGCGAAGCGATTTCGTCGAGGAGCGTGATGCCGACCGCGGAGGGTAAGTAGATGGAAATTCGATCGAACGGCATGCGCGGCAACGCGGCGAGGGAAGGGAATGCGGGAAACCCATCAATCGTGGCTTCACGCGGATTGACCGGAAAGACTTCATACCCCGCTGTGGCATAGGCCCTGACGGACTTGTTGCCGAACTTGCGGCGATCGCTGCTTGCTCCGAGAATGACGACTTTGGGTGATGACATGGCGGCTGCCTTGTTGTGCATCAACAGGGATGAAGGCGAAAGCCAGGGGGGGACCGTGCCGCCGTCTTGAGGCGGAGTCAGCACTGGTGCGTGCGGTTACATATTTGTCTTTGCGTCGGACGCATCGCCAAGCACTGCGTTGAGGGCGGCGGCGATTGCCGTGTCGTGTTCGTGGTCGCGTGTGTAGATCCGGACGATGATAAAGCTGATCGGCAGGGCACGGAACAGTTCGTCGTCGTGCAGCTCCAGCGGTTTGGACGTGGCCGGATCGAGCAGGAAGTTCTGTCCCCCCGCCGGCAGTCGACCGGACGGGCGGTGGTAGTGTCGCGCCACGTCGATGTTGAGCGGGATGTCGCGAATGGCGGGATCCAGACGGTCACGGATGCGCGCCAACACACGGTCCGGTTCGGAGAAGATCGTCATGCGCTCGGCCGCCGTCGTATGAAAATTGAATGACCGCTCGACCGCCATCTTCCAGCCAATTTCGCGGCACAGAATCCGCTGCCACTGTTCGCCCAGGGCACGCTGTTCTGTGTCGCCGCTGTGCACCCAGCGGCCGACGTCGACCAGGAACGACGTCTCCGTCAACCCACGATAGGCAGCCAGATTGTCGAGCGGATTTCCGGTGAACAGATACGGCATGGTCCGCGGAAACAGTTCCTCCAACGACAGGTCGAGTGATCGAACCGTGCGGTGAAAATAGATCGTCCGGAAGAGGTTGGCGCGGGTTTCGATGAAGTTGATCAACGTCGGGAGTCCGCGAGCGTGAATCGTCAGCCCTTGCGGGGTGAAGTAGCTGTAGTGGATCAACCGTGAGAGATCGAACGCCTTGGCGTTGTAGCCCGACATGTAGGCATCGCGCAGGACAAAGTCCATGTTGTCGACCGTATAGATGCCGCTGAAAAGCGCCCGCAGTTTGCGAAGCCAATCGGGATGCCCGGCTTCTTCTGCCTGGTTGGCCTTCGGACGGCGAATCAGCCAGGCGATTTGTGCGGGGTCGATGATTTCAAGAGGTTGCAGTTGACCATTGGGTGTGCGGCGCACGCCCTGCAAAAGCGAACCCAACTCCTGCTCGATGATGGCGGCTCCCAGGTCCTCGTGTGTGACGCCGAACTGATCGAGATAGTGATCGTCAAAAAAATGTCCGAAGGGGCCGTGGCCGACATCGTGCAGCAACCCCGCAAGCCGCACAATGCTTTCGACATACGCTTTCGAGGGGACGTTCGGGCACGCGGACCGCAGGGAATCGTACCATTCCTCAACGACGCGCGAGCCGAGATGCATCACACCGAGCACATGTTGAAACCGCATATGTTCGGCGGAGGGAAAAACCCACCAGGCGGTCTGCAACTGGTGGATCTGTCGCATGCGCTGCACCCAGGGATGGTCGATGACGTCCTGTTCGGCGACCTCGTGTGCCGGAAGTCCGCTGCGGGAGACGAAGCGGATGTATCCGTGGATCGGATCATGGACCAGGCTTTCCGTCGAAAAATCGCGACTCATGCCGCCCTCCCTGCCCCTGTCCTGCACGGACGGGCGAAACTGCACGGAATGCTCGCAGAGGATTCGTTGTTCTGCGCGTGCTGTGATGAACTGAATGACGTCCGGATCCAATCACCGAGCCGACGCCTTTGGACCCGGACGGACGATACCGGGATCTGAGCATGGCGAGAAGTCAATTCGCGATCCGCGCATGATTCCGTGCCCATTCTGGATGCGATACGATGCCCCGCATGGATGTGGACCTGCAGAAGACCCGCACGGTTGTGCTCCGGACCTCCCGGCATCCTTCGCGTGCGGCCTGGATGGAGAGGGCTGACCTCGTGATCCTCTGCGGGGGGATCGCCGCCATGCTGCTCAATCATAGCGTGCACGTCCGCTTCGGCGTCCAGCGGCCCTGGGAGTTTCCGGTCATCGTGTTTGCGGCGATGATCTGGCTCACCGGATCGTTGATCGTACGGTATTGCTGGAGTCTGGCGAGGCGGACATTTCTTGCATCGGAGCGGATTACGGCGAGCATCTCTCTGGCCTGGATCGTGGGGCTGGTTCTGGTGGTGATCCTGGGACCGGCCCTGTTGGAATGGACGTCGCGATCGACTGGCCGCTGGGGCGGGTTTGTGTTCCTGTCCGAGATCGCACTGTTATTGCGAGGCATCTCGCTGTTTCTGGTGAGCCTGCGCGGAGCGGCTGCTGGAACACTCAACCCGGCGTTCCTGCTGGTGGCGTCATTCTTCGGCCTGGTGATGCTGGGCACCATTCTGCTGATGTTGCCGCGCGCCCGCGCCAGCCTTGCCGACGAAACACTGACGGGGGCCCCGTTTGTCACCGCCCTGTTTACAGCGACGAGTGCTGCGTGCGTCACCGGACTCGTTGTTGAGGAGACGCGAACCTACTGGAGCCGCGAAGGGCAGTTTGTCATCCTGGGGCTCATCCAAGTGGGCGGTTTGGGAATCATGACATTTGGAGCATTTTTTGGGCTGATCGCGGGCCGCCGGTTGGGCTTCCGCGAGCATGCGACATTGGGAGAACTTCTGGAATCCGAAGGTCTGGGCAATGTCCGCCGCCTGGTGACCGCCATCCTGGGCTTCACATTTCTCATCGAGTTACTGGGGGCGTGCGCACTGTCCGGCCTGTTTCGTGAACTCCCTCTTGGCGAGCGGGCCTTTCAAAGTGTATTCCATGCGGTCAGCGCCTTTTGCAACGCCGGTTTTGCGCTGACAGAGAACAGCCTCGTCGGGAAGGGGGGCCAGTGGCAGGTCTGGGGAGGCATCACCACACTCATCATTGCCGGCGGTTTGGGATTCGCCGTGCTCAACGACGTCGCGCGATTTGCGGTCTATCACATCTCAAACTGGCTGAAGCTGACGCTGCCACGACATGGATATCCCACGCATCGACTGACTTTGACAACGCGATTGGTCCTGATCGTCACGGCCGGGCTGTTGGTTTCTGGCATGCTGGGGCTCTTTCTTCTGGAGCGAGCCGCTGCGGCGACCGATAACCTGTCGCCGATGCCCGTGGCCGACGCCTGGTTTCAATCCGTCTCGTTTCGCACGGCGGGTTTCAATACGGTCGACCTGGGCGACCTGCACCCGGCGACAAAATTGCTGGGCATCCTGTTGATGTTCATCGGGGCCTCCCCCGGATCCACCGGCGGCGGTGTGAAGACAGTCGTCTTCGCCGTCACGGTGCTGGGATTGATATCGGTTGTGCGCGGCCGGCAGCACGTTGAGTGCTTCGGACGGACGCTTCCCGACGTACTGGTGTTCCGCGCGCTGGCGGTGGTGTTCCTTTACCTGCTGCTGATCATGACGACGACGATCCTGCTGGTCCTTTATGAGGACCATCCGCAGGCGTTTCTGGATTATCTGTTTGAAGCCGTGAGTGCGGTCGGTACTGTCGGAGTTTCGAGTACCATTGTCCCGGAGCAGGGTCAGGCGATTTCCATCACCCAATCGCTCAGTACGCCGTCCCGGTTCGTGATCGTCATCGCCATGTTCCTGGGGCGGGTTGGTCCGTTGACGCTGCTCATTGCGATCGGTGGAAAAGTGACCCAGGCGCGCTACCAGTATCCGGAAGAGCGCGTCGCTCTGGGATGACGACTGAGAGAATTGTCGTTCGGCTGTCGTGGC
>JAHBXU010000433.1 GCA_019636315.1 Planctomycetaceae bacterium
AGCTGAGACAACTGCGACACCACATCGCGCGGAAGGGGATTGGGTTGAGCAGTGGACCGAAATCGTGGCAACGGCAAAGAGTCCGCCGAACTGGCGGATCGCGACTGATTGATCACAGGCAACCTTTATCAGGAATGTCGGAGATTCAGAATCGGACAGAGCGACGGTCATGGCCTACGATCGAACGAGCGTAAGCCGCAAGCAGTGTTCCTGACCCACAACTCGATGACCGAGTGAAATGAAAAGACGAATGTCGCACCGAAATGGGGCCGGCGTCGGCCTTTATCGAACGCGTTCCCAGCATGGCTCGGAAAGGCGTGAGCGCCGGCACTGGATCAGCCGGCCGCGTTGAGTTTGACGGATGGATCGTCCGCCACGTTCACCCAGACATGAACATGCGGTGCGCCGCGGAAATGCCAGACGAAAGACGGTCCTTCCAGCCGCCAGATGTCCCATACGCCGTCTTCACCAATGTCTTCTGACTCGAAGAACGCCAGATGGCAGGCATCGATCCCTCCCTGGGCGTCGAGGCACTTCATGACCTCGTCTCGATCGGACACGCGATAGGGTTCAATGAGCGTCTTGAGCACCTGCTGCGTAAACTCCTTCTGATCAGCCGAGAGTTCGGTCACCGGGATGCCGAAATAGCCGCTACCGGCTCCGCGAAAGGCGACTTCCGTCTCATAGGGTGTTTCCTTCACCAAGGCATGCTGGCGTTGCTTGCCGTCCAGCATTGTGTAGAGCTTGTTCGCCTTGAGGGCCTGAGGCCAGAAGACGTTGCCGGGATGATCGGGCTTCTCATCAAAACCCTGGGCGGCATGACCATAAAAGATCGGCCCCCCAAATGCCACATGTTCGGTGCTGTCGCCGTCGCAGCGAATTGTCAGGTGCCGCCCGGTCATTACGAACTCGAACTGGTTCGTCCCCGGCTCGCCGAAGATGGCGATGGTCTGCTGCTTACCGTATCCCCCCGCGTCGTCCTGGAGCTGCTTACGAATCCGGTCGTGCCATTCCGGGTTGTACATCTTGAAGAAGAGCGCCTCGATCAACTCCTGCTGATCAGAAGTGAAGAACGCCCCACCGACATTCAACGTCTTGGGATCGGTGATGCTCCAGTTGTTGGAAACGTGTGTGCGGAGGAGACCCCGGTCGTCCGTGTGGTCCCAGGCGAAGCAGATCTTCTCCTTCTGCGCCGGTGACAACGACTGATACAGGGTTTCGACAAGCTTCTCGGGCTGCGCCTTGGATCGATCCGCCTGCTGATCAGCCCGCAAGGGACCCGCGAGACTCCCCGCAGCCGCTGTTGCCGCCACTGTCCCGGTCACCCGCACGAAATCGCGACGCGAAAGAGCTCGCCCGGCCACGAGCTCACTGGCTCGGAGATTCTCGCAATCAGGACAATGCGGATTCGGCTGCATGTCATGCTCCAGTGCGGTCAGAAAGAGAGTTCAACTCCACGACGGCCCACGCCGCGTAGTATGCGCCGGCCGGAGCCGACTTGGCAATCGCAAACGATCCAGTTTTCGAGGTCCGTGCCAACGTTGTGTTCCGCGTGTCGTTGAACTTGACAATCTGTGCGCAATCGTGCGTTCGCCGCCGAGTCATCACGCGTCAATCAGCGCCATCGGCCATGTGGACAGCGTCAGAAATCCGCCGTGCCAGCACGTCCACGACGTCAGGGGAATGGGCCGCACTCAACGAGATTCGCAGTCGTGATGTTCCCTGTGGAACTGTTGGAGGACGTATCGCCGGCACGAGCAGTCCGTCACGCGCGAGCGACGCCGAGATCCGAACGGCACGCTCGGCGCCGCCGAGAATGATCGGGATGATCGGCACGTCTCCATCGATGGGCACCGGAACATCCAGATTCACGAGTGCGCGGCGCAATTGCACGGAAAGGTGACAAACATGCCGCCGCCGCTGCGGCTCGTTCTGTGCGATTTCCAACGCGCATAACGCTGCAGCGCATAAGGCCGGCGGCAAGGCGGTGGAGAACACCTGCGTCCGCGCACGATTCCAGAGATACTCGATCAGCTCGCTGGAACCGGCGACAAACCCACCGAGCGTGCCCAGACCTTTGCTGAGCGTTCCGACCCGCACAAGATGCGACGATTCGACACCGTAGTGCGCGCATGTGCCGCGACCGGATTCCCCCAATACACCGGTGGCGTGTGCTTCGTCCACGAGCAACATGGCGTCGAATCGCTCGGCAAGCTCTGCCAACTCGATCAGCGGCGCCGGGTCGCCATCCATGCTGAAGATGCCATCTGTAACAATCAGACGTCGCCGCGCGCCGCGCTGTTGTTTCAACTGCTCCGCGAGTCGATCGACGTCTCGATGCGGAAAGACGCAGACCTCCGCGCGCGACAACCGGCATCCGTCGATCAGGCTCGCATGATTGAGCGCATCCGAGAACACGGCGTCACCGCGCCCGACCAGTGCTGCGATTGCGCCCACATTCGCTGCATAACCTGTCGGGAACAGGAGTGCCGCTTCCGTCCCCTCGAAAGACGCCAGTTTTTCTTCCAATCGTTCGTGCCACGGGGAACGACCGCAGATCAAAGCGCTGGCAGCGGCGCCCGTCCCGCACGCATCGAGCACCTGTTGGGCCGCCTGGCGCAAACGTTCATCCCCAGCGAGTCCGAGATAGTCGTTCGATGCGAAGTTGATGAGTCTCCGGCCGTCGATTTCGCATTCCCCGTTCTCCCGCGGCATCACCGTTCGGCGTGCCCGCCGCAGCCCGGCTCGCTCCCAGGCGTTCAGCTCTTCCGCGAGCCAGCCCGACGCTGGCGACTTTGAGGCGCTGTTGCCGTTCACGTCAGCGAGATCACGTGGTGACTGAGACGCTCATACCCGTCGTCCGTGATGAGGTAATTGTGTTCGATTCGCATGCCGCCGACATCCTTGACATAGGCGCCCGGCTCCAGCGTCACGACGTCGCCGGCGAGGAGCGTTTCATCGCTTTCCGGAACAAACAACGGTGCTTCCGGATGCGCCAGTCCGATCCCATGCCCGGCGTGATGTGTGAATCCGACGCTCTTGCCGTTTTCCGGGTAGGCGCCGGCCGCCGCCGCATGAACGTCGCGGCACGCCGCACCCGCTTTGAGCCGCTTCTCAGCAGCCGCCATTCCGGCCTGGCAATATCCAAAGAGCTCCTGCACGGCTGCACTCGGCGGTCCGACGGCCATTGTGTTCGTGAAATCGCTGCGATATCCGTCCAGCACGACCGAGTAGTCAAGAATGAACAGATCCCCTTCCCGAAGCACATAGTCGGTCGGCAGCCCGCCTGCCTTGATGTTCTGGCCGTTGGTGCCGCGGAAGTCGCCATAGACGAGTCCCGGCCGCCCTGCAGCCTCCAGGGCCGCCTTTTGCACCTCCAGATAAATCTCCAGTTCGCTGAGACCGGGCCGCAGGATCTCGCGCAGCCGCGCCTGCCCCGCGTCACCCGCCCGCATGCAGACTTTCAAGAGTTCAATTTCGTCCGGTTCCTTCTGCCGCCGCAGATTTCGCAATATCGTGCCAAGGTCGAGGGACGAAGTCTCCATGTCGTCAGTGGTTGCATTCGGCAGCAATTGTGCGGCCGCCAGCGGCAACCATTCCGCCTCAACGAGTCCCTTTCGGCCGGCAAGCTCCGGAGCAACCTGTTTCACCGCATCGAACAACGCGTGATCCCGATTGCGGACCGCGTGCCGATGATCGTACCACGGCGTGACAATTTCCCGATCGACGAACGGATCGTGCACGGCCGATCGAACAGTGAAGTTGTCGGCCATCAACGATGCACGGCCGGCCCGTTCGAGCAGCAGCAGGCCCCGTTCCCCGCCGGAAAAGCTCAGCGGCTGGACCCAGAAGTTCGCCAGATACTGCACGTGCCGTGGATCGGCGATCAGCACCCACTCCACATCCGCAGGAACTGTCTTCCACAACCGCTCCCGTCGCGTGCGGCATCCCGTTTCGGTCAAACTTGTCATCAGTCACCCCAGGTCAAGACACAGACACCGCGATAATAGCCGCACAACCCGAGTCGTCTACTCAACAGTTGTGATCGGGACGGCGTACACGGATCGCGGGCTGCTTAATGGCTTTCAAATTCTGGAGCATGGAATTCCCGAATCGGCGACGCTAGCATGGCCCGTTCGCCCGATGTCGGCCGCACGATGTGAAACGGGAGACGCGGGCGGGCCACTTGATCTCAACAGAGGAGCAACGGAACTCATCATGGCGGACGCCGCGACGCCTCATCCGACGGAGACGGAAGAGGATTTGATTCAGCGGGCACAGGAAGCGCTCAATCAGTGTAACTGGGTGATCGGCGAATGCGCTGCCGCGTGGACCGAACGCTACGCCCGCGGCCGCACCGACGCCGATTTCGGCTCCCGCATCGGCCTGAGCAGCGATCAGGTTTATCAGCGTCGACGGGTGTGGGAGACGTTCGGCGACGTCCGCAGCGAGTACCCCAGGCTCAAGTGGTCTCACTTCTATGCGGCGCTCAACTGGGACGATGCGGCGGAATGCCTCGGTTGGGCCGAGGAGATGCAGGCGACCATCGCCGAAATGAAGGCCTGGCGCCGTGCCCAGCACGGCGAGGATCTCACCGAGCGCGCCGACGAGGAGCAAGTCTT
>JAHBXU010000434.1 GCA_019636315.1 Planctomycetaceae bacterium
AGCACCGAGGGCCGCAATAGCCCCGGCCGCACGTGGTCGGCCAAGCGCTATGGGACGTACTCCGGCTTTCCCATGGCGGTGCTCGTCAATCGCTTCAGTGCGTCGGCGAGCGAAATTGTCAGTGCGGCCCTCCAGGACCACAAACGAGCCGTCGTTGTAGGCGAACGGACGTGGGGCAAGGGGAGCGTGCAAAATGTAATTGAAGTCGCTGAAGGGGAAAGCGCCCTCAAACTCACCACTGCCAGCTATCACCGTCCCAGCGGGAAGAATATTCACCGCTTCCCGAATTCCAAGGAGGAGGACGACTGGGGCGTGATGCCGGATGAGGGCTATGATGTCCGCTTCACCGATGAGCAGATGATCAAACTCAATCGCAGCCAGCGGGCTCGCGAGATCATCTCCACCGAATCCTCTGAAGAAGCGAAGTTCGAAGACCCCCAACTCGCCAAAGCTTTGGAATACATCCTCTCGCAGATCAAGCCGGCGGACGCCAAACCGGAGAAGGCGGAAGAGAAGCCGCAGCCCGCGGCTGACGAATCCAAAGACGCGGCGGCCGTTCCGTCGCCTGCGCGGCCTGCAGCGCTGGCTGCCGAGGCGTGACCTCTCGCAGGCGATTCGCGGGAGGAAACACGCGTCGATGACTTCGCAACGCGCGCTGCTGCTGGCCATCGAATCGTCCTGCGACGAAACGGCAGCAGCCGTGGTTTCGCAGGACCGGCGCGTGCTGTCGAACATCGTCGCGTCGCAGACGGAACTGCACGAGCGGTTCGGCGGCGTCGTCCCGGAGATTGCCTCTCGCGCGCATGTGGAGCGCATGCTGCCGGTCGTACAAGCAGCGCTCGACGCGGCGGGCGCGACGCTGGCGGACATGGCGGGCATTGCCGTTGTGACCGAACCGGGTTTGGTCGGATCGCTGCTCGTCGGACTGACAACTGCCAAAACGCTGGCGATGGTGCTCGACGTCCCGCTCGTGGCGGTCAATCACCTGGAGGCCCACCTGTACGCCTGCCGGCTGGCCGAAGGCCGCGACGTGTTTCCCGCGGTCGGATTCGTGGTCAGCGGGGGACACACGAACCTGTACGATTGCCGGTCCGTCGTCGAGTATGAACTATTGGGGACGACGATCGACGATGCCGCCGGCGAAGCGTTCGACAAGGTCGCGGCCATTCTGGGATTGGGCTATCCGGGCGGTCCGTCGATCGCCGCCGCGGCCCACACCGGCGATCCGCGGGCCTATTCCTTCCCGCGGACGTTCCTTCACGATGACCAGCCGCGATTCAGCTTCAGCGGGCTTAAGACGGCCGTTCTTTACGAAGTGCGCGGGACGCCCGGTTCACATCGCCCGGCCGCCCCACTCACGCCCCAGCGGGTCGCCGACATCGCCGCGAGCTTTCAGGCGGCCGTCGTCGATGTCCTCGTCGGCAAGTGCCGGCAGGCGATCGACCATCTGGGCCATCCGCGGCTGTGCGTCGGCGGAGGAGTCGCAGCGAATTCTTTGCTGCGAACCGAACTTCAGAAGATGACGAACAACCGGGGAGTCGAACTGATCGTCGCGCCGCCCGAGTACTGCACGGACAACGCGGCTATGGCTGGTCTCGGCTGGGAACTCCTCGAACGGGGGCAGACGGTTCCGCTCGACCTGGACGTGGTTCCAGGATTGGTGCGTAGGCGGTGACAGGCACCACGCCCCGGTCGCCAACCGCTCAGAATGGCGACGAAGAGATTTCCGATCGAATGTCTGAGTCTCGCACGGGGAACCGTAGACAATCGATGATGTCTTCCAATCGGCAGATATCCGATCGCCGCTTGTATGAGTCGATCGTTATCGGGCTCTGTTCGGTCACTGTCCGTTGATGAAGCTGAACTGAAACACGTCCGTCAGGTTGGTGAAAACCGGGTTGACAGCGATGCGCACGTAGCGACGGTCGGCGGAGACGACGGGGTTCACCGTCAGGAAGCTGCCTTCGTTGACGTTGGTGATGACCGGTTGATACCCGACGGCTCCGGCGCCTGTGGGGGGGAGATGGCCGGCCTGGCGAGCGGAGTTTTCGCGAGAGTTGAGGAACCGGCTGCGCACGTCTCGCTCGTGCGACGTGAGTTGGATGACCCCGGGCCGCGCGGGGGCGGGAACGACCGCGCTCAATGGATCGATGCGGCTCGTGGCGACCTCGCGGGGTTTCGTGCGGCGGCCTCCTTCCAGCGAGATGGTGACGACCGCGTCTTCCGCACCAATGACAACCGATTGTTTGGTTGTCTTTGCCTCGGGAGAACCGGCGTGTTGCGTGATCGTCAGTTGCGCACGGCGGCCGACGACATCTCCCCACGCGCGGCGGATAATAATGCGATAGTCGCCGGAAACCCCTTGCGGGCAGACGTAGACCTCACGGCAATTTTCGGTTCGAGGGCCGTAACCGTCCTGAAGGTGGACGCCGCCGCCGGGTGAATCAGGCGACTCGAATGAGCAGACGGTACCGCCCGGTTCTTCAACAATCAGGTCCAAGTCAGCCGCGCCGTTCCAGGTGAGCGTCAGGACCAGATCGCGTCGTTTGGCGGCGGCAATGCGCGACTTCAAGTCCGCAAGGCCCGCTTCGTCGTTCTGTTGCTGAAGCCGCCGCGCGGCTTCCGCGGCAGCATCTTCTGCTTCGCGATGCAGTGGTTCGTAGTTCTTCGTCCAGCCATGTTCGAGAATGCCGGTCGCGGCCCACACGACATCGTCGACCTGAGGCTGCTTTTTGGCCAGCTTGAGACCCAGGATGTAGGGTTCGGGACGTTCGGGCGCCATGCGCGATGCCTGGCGGTAGAGCCTCAGCGCCGTCTCATTCCGTTCAAACCGCGTAAGATATGCGGCGGAATACATCATCGACTCGAAGTTGGCGCTGCCGAAATCCGTCAGCGAGAGCAAGACGCGCTGGACGTCGGCCTTCGGGCGGCCGGCGACTTCCATCGATAGTGCCAGAACTTCGTACATCCAGGGCTGCGATTGCCCATTCAGCAGTGCCGACTGGATCGCATGAATCACATGCTCGTGCTGTTTCTGCTCGTGGAGCTTGAGTACCGCGCCGCGCACAAGGTCATCACTTGGGCGGTTTTGGGCGAAGTACTCGGCCCAGATACGGCCGGCCGGCCCACTGGTGGGTTCGGGCAGAGCGGCAGCCGCGCGCCGTGCTTCGTCGCCGGTATCAACAGAAGCGGAACCGCGTCCGGAGACACGGTTCCGCAATGAAGGTTCGGCTGACGTAGAATCTTCGCCAGGCTTTTTATCCTTCCCAGTTACCGGGCTGGGACTGGTTTTTTTTTCAGGAGACGATTGCCGGCATTGTCAGTTGCGTTGCCGGATGGCTCGGCTGCGTCGTTGCATTTGGGATCGGGAACGCTGAAGAACCCGCCGCCGCCACCGCCGCCCAATCCACCGCCGCCCAATCCACCGCCGCCGCCGCCGATGCCACCGCCACCGAATCCGCCGCCGCCGATTCCGCCGCCCAAGCCGCCACCACCGCCGCTGCCGACATTGCCTTGCATTGCACTCGGTGAAATTACAAGGTCGCCGACCGGGTACACGCGGGTCTGGAGAATGTTTTCCGCTTTCTCGGCCGTCGTGATCTGCATCACTTCATCGGCCACGACCCAGGTGAGCTGGAGCGGTTCAAGCATCAGCTTGAGGGCACTGCGGAGCTTGATGTTGCTGATGATGAGGTTAACCGGTTCGTCGGTGGGAACGCCGACGTCGGTGAGTTCGACCTCGTCAATCAGAATCGTGATCTCGTGCGTGCGTGCGATGTAATCGATGGCGTCGGAGAGCGGCATATCGACGAACTCCAACTGTGTATTTTCCTCGAGGGCGGCGTAAATACGTTCCTCGTTCGGACTGTCGTGATGCAGGTCGACCGACCGCCATTTGGCACGGCGTTCCGTCAGGCGACGCCAGACAGGAGCTGGCGGATACACCACCGGCGGCTCGTCCGGGAACGGAATATGGGACAGTTCCACCTGATGCAGCGTCGCCAGGAACTTGTCGGCCCGAATGCTGCGGAGCCGATAGGCCTTGTCCACCTGTCCGGCGGCTTCTGTCCACAGGACGGTCTGCGTGCCGAGCGCGGCTTCCGGTTGACTGCTTTCGACGACACGGGCGACCGCTTCCGCTTCTTCGAAGGCTTCCGGATTACCCTGCCAACCCTCGTACACGAGGGCGCGAATTCGTTCCACAAGCTGCGCCAGACGCAGTTCTCGTTGAGCTGCCGCCGACTCCATGGCGCGCTGCGCTTCAATTTCGGCGAGCCGGCGCTGGGCCAGAATCTGTCGGGAATCCAGCACTTCGCGGCTGGCTTCCGTCGCCAATAGCGCGTCATGGACGCGGCGGAGCAACTGCGATTGCACGTCAGGATCGATGTCCGTCGCCGATTTCACAGCCCCCAAGGCGCTTTGCAGGTCGGCCTGGACGCCGGCCGGATCGTCCGTCACGCGGCGGCGCGAGGCGGCGATCAACTGTTCGATCTCGAGCGCGAGCCGCTCCGTGCGGATCGTCCTCAGATCTTCGGCTTCTTCGATGAATGATCGCGTCGACTCACCTTCCCGCGGCCCCAGATCATTGGCTGGCGCCTGGCGGCGAGTTGTCGCCACCAGT
>JAHBXU010000435.1 GCA_019636315.1 Planctomycetaceae bacterium
GCTGAGCAGATCGTGATTGACTATGTCAAAGGCACCGGATTGACCGCCAAAGGACTCAAGGAAGCCCGTGACGCCTGCCAGGCGCAGATCACTGAACTGAGCCGCCGTCTGTGCGGCAAGAAGTGAACGGCGGCCAAGTCACAAATCCCTGAGCGAGACACGCCATCGGCACGAAACTTGGGCATCCCACGACGAGCCGGTTGGCGCGTTGAACAGGGTCATTCCGCTTCACACGATTCAGTTGCGAGTCAACCACTCGGCGATTGTTGATGGGGCGTCTGCAGACGGTGCGGTCCACAACAGGCGCTCGCCGGGAAACGTCCGTGTCACGAGTTCGGAGGGGGACTCACTGTCGAGGACGAGCAGCCGCTGAGCCTCGCTGAGGGAAAGCAATGCGGGCAGGTCGCCGTACTTCACGATTCCCGGCAGAAAGTTCTCGTCGCGATAACTCTTGAGGTGTCGGAAGCGAAAGCCATTGAGATCGACGGCCAGACCTGTCACGCCGTCATGGCTGACAGCACTCGCGGCCGCCGCGATCGGTCCCATGCCGTTCGTGCCGACAAGATGGACGGACTTTACGTTGTGTTCTCCTCCGCGCACCCAGGCGATGAGTGTGAGCACGTCATGAACTCGCTGGGCGAACAGCGAATGGTTGTACCCGAAGGTATATCCGGCGAACTCGCGCGGATTGGCCACAACACGGTTGTCGGTGAGTTCCACACCGCCGGCCGTTGATTCTCCTTGCCCGAAAAGATCGGCTGCGAGCACCGAGTATCCCTTCGCGAGCAATCCCTGCACGACCGCGTGCGGAGTTTGACCGTCGCGAAACAGGCCGGACTTTCCGTCCCCGGTGATCCAGAGGACAACGGAGCCGTTCCAGTCCGCCGTCTTCGGATAGAGCGAGACGGCCAAAACCTGTTCGTCCTGATCCGTCAGCGTCAACAGGTCATGAAAGCGCCAGTGATCGCCGCGGTCGATCTTGTCGAGCTTGGTGCGTTCGATCCGCCGGACGTCATCGAGAGTCCGGCCGAGAATCGTTTCGACTGCCCCGCCGACGATCGTCTGATACTCCGCCGCGGCCGGCGCCGCCTGCAGTTTCGCAAGTTGTTGATCTGATTGTTGCGTGAGCGACGCGACGAGTTCGCGTTCAAACTGGTCGCCGCGCGCGGGTGGTTGAGGATGCTCCGCATTCCACACCGTCTGTTCCTCGAGTGACAGCAGCGGATAGTCCTGCTCAACGATCGGCTCCTGCAGGCTGAGCCCCAGATGCTGATTGAACCAGTCGTACATCAACGCGCGTGTCGGATAGTTGTAGTTGTGAGGAAACTGCAACAGCGGTGTGCAGGCGACGTTATCCGCGCGTCCCACGAGTGCATAGAGCTTGCGAAGCTCAGGAAAGCCGCTGGTCATCATGTCCTTTGTCCAGTCGTTGGCCGCGGTCATTGCCTGCGGCCGCGGTGCAAACAGTGCCGCGAGTTCAACGTTTCCCGTGCCAATCCGGAGCAGGGAGCAGTTCTCACAGGTACACCCGCCCTGCATCGACGTGGAGACCATGCCTTGCGGGAAGGCGACAACGGGCCGCGCATCGATTGCACACAGGAGGATGGTTTGCGTGCCGCCGCCGCTGCCCCCCGTTACTCCAATGCGGGCGCTGTCGACGTCCGGCAGACCGCAAAGGAAGTCGAGTGCACGGATGCAGTTCCATGTTTGCAGTCCCATGATGGACTGGCACCGCAATTCGGCCGGTGTGCTGTAGAAGCCCCACGCGTCGCTCCCCTCCATCTCGGGTCGCTGCTTGGCAAAGCGATGGGCCAGTTCGAATGAGAGTTGCGTGTTATCCGCGTAGCCGATCATGTCGTGCATCATCACCACGCACCCCATGCGGGCCAACTGCGCGCAGCGGGCCAGTTTGGGAAACCGACCAGATTCCGCGAAGCGTTCTTCTCCTTTGGCGATCTGCTGGAGAATGCCCTGTTCTCCGGCATCCTGCAACCGCCCGCCGTGTCCGTGCGGACAGAGCACGGCTGGGAACGGCCCGGCTTTGCCGACAGGCCGAAAGAGAAGTCCCGTCACAAAGAATCCAGGCAACGACTCAAAATACACCTTTTCGACGGTGAAGCCATCGCGCTCAATGCGGCCGTGGATCACGGCGTTGAGCGGCGTTTTTTCAGGCAACGGCCACAATCCGTTGGATACAAGAATGCGCCGTTGAAGGGCCGACGAACGTTGTTCCCATTCCGCGCGAGTGGCCGGAACATCGAACGGAAAGAAGCCGTCCAGATCCTTGAGCGGCGCGGACCGATGATCTTCGAGTGTGACGTTGTCCGGCAGAATTTGCTGGACCGTTGGAGGCTGCGCATTGAGCTCGCCGGCAAACCATTCGATCAAGATCAACGCAAGGACGACAGAAGCAGCGCAACGTTTCATCAAAGACTCCCGATCACAGCCGACTGAAAGGTGGGTCACTGGGGTTACTCTGTCGACGAACGACGCTCTGGTCAACGGAATGGGCATTCTTCTCAAGTGTTTGGAGCGCGGATTTCAGTGACGGCGTTCGGCATCCAACGGATCATGCCATCGGCCGGTCGACGCCGGAGCGCCTTTGAGAGATGGGAGCCACAATTCACCAGTTCCCAAGCCGACGTGTTTGCCGTCGAACGGTGAAGACAATGCCTCCGTGGACTGAGGGATTCGTGATTGAAAAGGCGAGCCGCCGCTGTCCACCGCGGTGCCGCCGGCCTGGATGAGGATCCCGCGGCGGCACACCCGTTTCATCGCTGCTCGGGGAACATAAGACGGCGAACGGCAGCCGAAACACCCTGGCGGCAAGATCTGCGCGACCCGCAAAGTTTGCCTTGTCGGAATTATCGTCAATTCCTGCCAAGTCGCCTGTCGATAACCCAGCCAGCGACTCTTTCGTTTGAACGTGCGCCGTGACGACTTCTGCTGATCGGGCCTCGACGTCTGGTGCCTGTGGCGTCCGTGGAGAACGACCGTCGCGACCTCCGGTGCCGAGTTTCGTATGGATCTCCGAAACGACAACCGCGGATTACCATTCGCGCCTTCGATCGCATGCACTGTGGTCGTGTGCACGATGAGCCTTCTGGTTGCAGGGTGCCGTCTGATGGGCCCTGCGGCCGGGCGCGCGTATGACGTCGGCGCCTGTCGGGATTGCGACGAAGGCAGGTGCGGACCCCTCTGCCCCATCGGTTGCGAACATTACTCCCGCTGCATCGACGAGGGCATTTCGTCGCATGAAGCGCTTCGACGGGCGAATCGTTCGTTACGATTGTGTTACGACTCGCGTCCTTCGTTCGATTTTCGGGACGGATATCGGCAGGCATTCGTTGATGTGGCTCTCGGCGGGCGTGGTCAGGTGCCAGCAACTCCGCCCGAGCGCTACTGGAGCACGTGCTATCGCACGGCCGCCGGCCATCAGCGCGCCCAGGAGTGGTACGCAGGTTACGTCGCCGGAACCGGTCGAGCCATGTCACTCTGTCGCTATCAGCACAACGTCGTCCCAACCTCGGGCGTGCCGCGCCTTGCGGACGAGTCACCAACGACACCCGCCAACTGGCACCCCTCCTCGGCTGCTCCGTCACGTTGGGCGGATGAGCTTCCGCCGCAGTGACGAGACTCAATTCCCAGTCGCACCTCTTGAGAACGGCGTACGGAAAGACCAGGAAACCCTCACATGAACGTCCGCAGCCTTGAGCAGTTGAGCCCCCAGAGGGTTCGGCCGACGAGCCGCACGGTCGCGGTCTTTGCCGGTCTTTTGCTCGCCGTGAGCGGCTGCGCCGCGTTTCATCCGCTGAGCCGCGTTCCGGCCGCCTATCTGCCGGACGAGTATCATGGCCCGAGCCGGTCCGGAAAAAAGACGATCGACTTGAGCCTGCTTGTGCAGCGTCCCCCCGATCAATACCGACTGGCCGCTGGGGACATTTTGTCGGTTTATATTCCCGGTGTTCTGGGTTCGTTGCAGGTCGCCCCGACCGGAGCGATTGGTGAGACGCCGCCGATCAATCTTCCGCAAAGCCCGGACGATCCGCCGACCATCGGCTTTCCGACCGCCGTCCGCGACGACGGCACCATTTCACTCCCGCTGGTGCCGCCCATCAACGTGCAGGGGATGACGCTCGCCGAAGCAGAACACGCCGTGCGCCAAGAATACACGGTGCGCGCAAACATCCTGAACGACCATCGCGAACGTGTGCTGATCAGCCTGGCCCGCCGGCGCGAATATCGTGTGCTCGTCGTCCGGCAGGAAACGACCAATGAACTCTCGGCGGGAATCCAACCGGGTATGCTCAACATTGGCAACTCAAAGAAAGGGACCGCGAAAATCGTGAGGCTCCCAGCCTACGAGAATGACGTCCTGCACGCCCTGGCGAAGGCGGATGGAGGGTCCGACGGACTCCCGGGACTCGATGCGAAGAACACGATTTATATTGTGCGACGTAAGCGGCTCGATGGCGGTCTCGGAACACTCCCCGTTCCCGAGTTCTCGGCTCCGCTGCGTGAGCAATCAATCGCACCTCCCCCACTGCCTCCGTGGACCAGCACACCGGGTCCGCCGGCGCCGTCTTTCGTCACGCCGGAACAGTACCCGCTACCC
>JAHBXU010000436.1 GCA_019636315.1 Planctomycetaceae bacterium
CGGCCGGCGATGACGAGATCCAGGATCGTTCGCTCGCGGGGCGTCAACGACTCCAGGCGTGTGTAGAATGCTTCGCACCGCTGCTGTACTTCCGCTGCTCGCAATCCTCAGCGATCGCCTCGTGAATGCGCTCCAGCAGCAGGGTGCGATCGAGCGGCTTTTCGATGAAATCGACAGCACCCATCCGCATAGCGCGAGTCGCATCAGGAACCTCGCCATGACCCGTCATGATGAGGAATGGATGGGATGATCCGCTCGCGACGAGTTTCTCGCGCAGTTCGAGTCCGGACATGCCGGGGAGTTTCAAGTCGAAGACCAGGCACCCGGGGCGCGACGCGTCGTAGGCGTCGAGCAGATCGCTGGGATCGGCGTGCGCCTCCACGCGATAGCCTGCTTGAATCAACATCCAGACGAGCGACTCGCGGACGGCATCATCGTCTTCGACAAGATAGATCGTCGGCTCCAGCATGGCGGCGAGTTCCCGGTGGGTTCAGGGAGGTGATGTGTGGTCCGCAGTGACATTGTACCTCTCATGTCGAAGCGGTGGTTTGAAGTGTTCCACGCACTCTCCGAGTGATGTCATCGCAAACCGTCAGAAGGGGCCACTAAGGTAAACCCCCGCTTTGCGAGCAAGTGGTGTTCCTCATTCGTGCGGCGCACTAGTGTTGCAATGTCCTCCCGTTCGATGACCGTATCGATCGAAGTGAATGGGGAGTGACGCTCGCAACGTTCACGTCCGTCGGGGGAGGACGATGCGCTGGGACACTGCAACATTCCGAAGCCGACGTTCGACCGCTCTGGTATGCGGCGTGTGGGGCGCCGTGACGATCGCCGGACTGCTGTTGCTCACGATCTTTGCGCACGAGGCGGGTCCGGCCGGCTCGCCCCCCCCGACGTGGCGGAACGGGACCGAACTTCCCAACGCCTCACGCCGATTCACACTGTTGATGTTCGTGCATCCGCGCTGCAGCTGCACGCGGGCGAGTCTCGAACAGTTGGCCCGGATTCAAGCTCGCCATCCAGAGCGATTGCAGATCCATCTGATCATTTATGCGCCCGAACATTCCACGGTGGACTGGACGAGAACTCACCAGTGGGACATGGCGCACCGCATCCCCGGAGCTGCCGTGTCGCTTGATCCGCTGGGGACCACCGCCCGGCGTTATGGTGCGGAAACGTCCGGTCACGTCGTGCTTTACGATAAGGGCGGTCGCTTTTGTTTTGCCGGCGGCCTCACGGCCGGCCGCGGGCATGACGGAGATTCCCAGGGGGCGGATGCCGTGCTTGCCCATCTCCAGGGGCAGAAACGCGCACCGGCCCGGACGCCGGTCTTCGGTTGCCTCTTGCACGCGCGCGTGCCGCGCGATGCGGACTGCGTTGAGTCTTGCGCCCTGGAGGTGTCTGCAGGAGATCCACCATGACACATACGAGCAATCTGTTCGAAACATATGATCCCGAGCGACTCGATGAACTGTTTCACCAGCAGAGGTCCGAGGTGTTGTGCCGCACGGACCGGATGTTTGCGGTGCTGATGGTTCTGCAATGGGTCGGCGGCATCATCGTCGCGATCATTGTGTCGCCGCGGACCTGGATCGGCGACACCTCGACGGTGCATCACCATGTCGGTGCGGCCATCGTCCTGGGCGGCTTCATCTCCAGCCTTCCGATCGTGCTGGCCTTGACGCGTCCTGGCCACACGATCACGCGGCATGTGATCGCCGTGGCGCAGATGTCGTGGTCGGCGCTACTGATTCACCTTTCGGGTGGCCGCCTGGAGACGCATTTCCACATTTTTGGATCGCTGGCCTTCCTGGCGTTCTACCGCGACTGGCGTGTGTTGGTCACCGCGTCGCTCGTTGTGGTGGTCGACCATTTCGTGCGCGGAGTCTGGTGGCCGCAATCGGTTTTCGGAGTGCTGATGGAAAGCCCGTTCCGTTGGATGGAACATGCCGCATGGGTTGCCTTTGAAGATGTGTTCCTCATCTCCTCATGTCTACGCGGCGTGCGAGAGACCCGCGAAATGTGCCGCCGCCAGGCGACTCTGGAATCCACCAACGCTCACATTGAAACACAGATCGAAGAGCGGACCCACGAACTTCGTGAACAGAAGGAACGTGCGGACGGCGTCAATCAGGAACTGTGTGAGAAAGCGGAACAGTTGGCGCGGACCAATGCGAGGCTGGCGAACGAGATTGCCGAACGAGCACGAGCCGAGGAGATGCGGGCCGCTCTTCAAGAGCAACTGATTGAGTCGTCACGGATGGCGGGAATGGCTGAGATCGCGACCGGAGTCCTCCACAACGTCGGCAACGTGTTGAACAGCGTCAATGTCTCGGCGAGTCTGCTTGTCGAACAGTCGAGAACCAGCGACATCCCGACGCTGCTGAGGGCGTCGGATGTCATCGTTCAACATCGTGAACAGATCAGCGAGTTTCTGACGACCGACGCCCAGGGGCGGCACTTTCCGCACCTGCTCAGCGAGCTTGCCAAGAGCCTGTCCGGTCAGCAGGAGCGGCAGATCTCGGAACTCCAGGGTCTGATCTCGCACATCGAACACATCAAGGAGATCGTCAACATGCAGCAGTCGTACGCGCATCTGCGGGGTTCGCGCGAACCGGTCAGCATCATCGGCCTGCTGGACGATGCCCTGAAGATTAACGACGCCGGACTCTGCCGGCACGGGGTCCGCGTGACCCGCCGATTCGAAGACGTTCCGACAATCATCGCCGACAAACACAAAATCCTGCAGATCCTGGTGAACCTCATCAGCAACGCCAAGTACGCGCTCGACGGTGTGGATCGGGACGATAAAGAGCTGATGCTGGTCCTGACCGCAGGCGAGGACCACGTCGCCGTCCAGATCCACGACAATGGCGTCGGCATCCCGCGGGAGAATCTGACGAAGATCTTCGCCCACGGATTTACGACGCGGAACGACGGACATGGTTTTGGTCTGCACAGCGCCGCCCTCGCAGCCCAGGAACTCGACGGTTCGCTGAGCGTCCACAGCGACGGACCGGGGCGGGGAGCAGTGTTCACATTGCGATTGCCGCGGAAGGGGGATCCATGACCGTCGAATCCACTCTCGAACAATCGCGACGGCTGCTCGTGATCGACGACAATCGGGAGATCCATGACGACTTCCGGAAGATCTTCATCCGCGCGGCGCGGCCCGGCGCGTTGTCCGAGGCCAAACAGGCATTTTTCGGAGAGCCCGCGGACACTTTCAGCGGACTCCATTATGAAATTGACGATGCCTATCAGGGCCAGGAGGGACTGGACCTCGTCGTCCACGCCATAGAGCAACAGCGCTCCTATGACATGGCGTTTGTCGACATGCGAATGCCGCCGGGATGGAACGGGCTGGAAACGGTGGAACGGTTGTGGCGCGTCGATCCCGCACTGCATGTGGTCATCTGCACGGCGTACTCCGACCATTCCTGGCGCGACATTCTGGCGCGGCTGGGACGCAACGACCGCTGGCTGGTGCTGAAGAAACCGTTTGACACCATCGAGGTCGAGCAACTGGCAGCCGCGCTGACAGAGAAGTCACGACTGCTGCGGGAACGGGAGCGTTATACACACCAGTTGGAGGAACAGGTCTGGAAGCAGACGAGCGACATCCGTCTGGCCCACGAAGAAACCATTCATCGGCTCGTGGCGGCGTCCATGTATCGCGATAAGGAAACGGGCGAACATATTCGCCGCGTCGGACTATTGAGCGCCGTCCTGGCGGAGGCGGCGGGGTGGAACAAAGCCGACGTGGAGCGCATCCGACTGGCCGCGCCGATGCACGACGTCGGAAAGATCGGCATTCCCGATGCGATCCTGCTCAAACCGTCCGGGCTCTCAGCGGAAGAACGGGCCGTCATGGAAACGCACACCGTGATCGGCGAGCGGCTGCTGAGCGGCAGCACGTCGCCCATGCTTCAAATGGCCCGCGAGATCGCGCTCTCTCATCACGAGCGGTGGGATGGGGATGGATACCCGATGCGACTCTTCCAGAGGGAGATTCCGGAATCAGCGAGAATTGTCGCGATCGTTGATGTCTTCGATGCCCTGACGCATGACCGCGTCTATCGGGTGGCACACACCACGCGGGCAGCGACCAAATCGCTCCGGGCGGGAACGGGAACGCACTTTGACCCCGACCTCATGGACGTGTTCCTGCTCACGCTGCCGGAGATCGAGTCGGTGCTTCGGAAGCATCCGGACTCGCCGGCCGTGACATTGCCCGACGTTGCGGCCGGATTGGAGTGCGTCGCCGAACAGGCTGTCTGTTGACCGTCTCACACGCAGAGTCTGTAGGCGACGGCGTCTTTCTTCCCGCGCTTGACGTCGTACATCAGCAGGTCGGCGCGATGAATGAGCTCCTCGACGGATTCCGGTGCGTCTTCGTAGATGACGACACCGACACTGAACGTGACGGGCCAGGCGTGGCGGCGCATCGCGCTGTTCAACTCATCGCGGATTCGCTGAATAACGGATTGTGCTTCCTCACGGTCAGCCGCCGGCAGCAAGACGGCAAATTCGTCGCCGCCCATGCGGGCGGGTGCGTCCATGGCGCGAATCGTCCGCCGGAGGGATGCGCCAATCTCCTTGAGCAAACGGTC
>JAHBXU010000437.1 GCA_019636315.1 Planctomycetaceae bacterium
CGCCAGCACGTTCGGCGGAAACCCGCTCGCCTGTGCGGCCGGCATCGCAACCGTTGAGACGATTGAAGAGGAGGGGCTCCTCGACAACTGTGCCCAGATGTCCGAACTGTTCCGTGCGCGGCTCGAAGCATTGCAGGAGGAACTGCCCATCATCGAGGACGTCCGCGTCAAGGGGCTCATGATCGGCGTCGAACTGGCGATCCCCGCCACACCGGCCGTCGGCAAGTGCATGGAGCGGGGACTCCTCATCAATGCCACGCACAATACGGTTGTCCGTCTGTTGCCCCCCTTGAACGTCACTGCCGACCAGGTCGAGGAGGGATGCGACGTCCTGGCCGATGTGCTTCGCGAGATGTCGGAGGACGCTGCCTGACGGGAATCAATGGAGGCGTTCCCACAATCCGCGTGGGAACACTCCTCCGCGAAACGGAGTTTCGCACAAGCTCCTTCCGAAGTCGGAGCTTCGGAAAGAGAGTCCAACGAGAAAGGCCCGGTTCCGTTGAACCGGGCTTCGTCCTTTTCATGACGTACGGAGTCGAACGGCAGTTCAGAATGTTTGCGTCGACCTGGTTGCCGCCATGCTTCGGGAGTTCTCTTATGCAACACGTAATTTCTCTTCGCGATTTGACCCGCGAACAGGTGGAAGTGATCCTGAACCGGACCGCCGAGCTCAAGGCCGGATTAGCGCGCGGCGCGCGGCCGCCGCTGCTGCAAGGGCGGGTGCTCACACAGGTCTTCGAGAAGCCCTCGCTGCGAACACGGGTGAGCTTTGAAGCGGCCATCGCACAGTTGGGAGGGTATGGCGTCTTCCTGTCGGGCAAGGAAGCGGGACTCGAAGGACGCGAGTCGCTGGCCGACGTCGCCCGTGTGCTGGGCGGGTATTCCGATGTGATCGTGCTGCGAACATTCTCACAGCAACTGATTGAGGATTTCGCAGCACATGCCGGATGTCATGTGATCAACGGTCTATCGGATGCCGCTCATCCCTGCCAGGCGCTCACGGACATTTTCACCATGCGTGAGGCGTTTGGAGACCTCGCCGGCAGGACACTCGCGTATGTCGGCGACGGCAACAATGTCGCCGCGTCTCTGGCGACGATTTGCGCCATGCTGGAGATTCGGTTCGTCGTCGCCGCACCGGATGCGTATCGCCTCGACGAATCTCTTCTCGACGCGTTGCGGCAGCAGTTTCCGGGGGCGATCCTCTCACAGACCATGGATCCGTACACCGCCGTCAGCAATGCCGACATCGTGTATACGGACGTATGGGCCAGCATGGGACAGGAGTCACAAAAAACGGCGAGGGAGAAGGATTTCGCGGACTACCAGATCAACTCCGCACTCATGGGCGCCGCTCCTGTTCATGCCAGGTTCCTGCATTGTCTCCCGGCCCGGCGGGGCCTCGAAGTCACCGACGACGTCATCGACGGTCCACAATCGCTCGCCTTCCCCCAGGCAGAGAACCGCATGCACCTGGCGAAGGGCATCTTGGCCTGGTTGTTCAACACGTGATATGATGGGCTTGCGACATAGCCCGTCGACGACCAGAAGTCCTTGAGCTGAAATCAACTGCTCATGGGAGGGTCTCTGCTGGGTAACTCACATCGCTTGAACATCATGGCCGGAGTCGAACGCATGAAATCGCGAATGTCCGTGGTGCAGTACCGCCGGCGATTTCCGGACCGTCCCGAGCCAATCGGAATGGAGTATCAGGGAAAATGGATCGCTTGGAATCAGACCGGCCGCAGAATTGTTGCGGCGGCGGATCATCTGGATGATCTGCGTCAGATCGTTTCCGAAAGCAAAACTGTCGACCCGATCTTTCAAAAAGTGCCGCAGAGCATGTTCTTGGGCGGTGCGTGGTCGCGGTTCTGATGAGATACGAGTATCGTACTTCACTCGTGCTCTCTCCGGATGACGGGGAAGTAGCCCTGCCCGTTCGCCCGATTGTCTTCCTGAGGATTCACGGCCCAGAAGGTTCAGAACGACACGCGGCATTGGTCGACTCAGGAGCAGACCATTGTCTCTTGCCTCGGTCGATTGCGACAAGGATCGGCATTGAAGTTCAGCCTTGTCTCGGTCCGACCTCTGAGGGCATCAGTGGGAGGCTCAGCGGCGAGGCATTTGCCGACGTTGAATTGGAACTGGACAACTTCGTGCTCGCGCCTATTTCGTCGACGACTCTTCTCCGGAACCGCTCATTCTCCTCGGATTTCTCGGTTTTCTGGAGTACTTCACCGCGACGTTTGACGGCGCGGAATGCATGCTTGACCTGACTCCGAACGAGTTCCTTTCTCATTCTCGCGAACACACACCATGACTCCGCGCCACGACGGACGCCCGTTTGACCAGCTTCGTCAGATCACGGTGGAACGGCCTTATCGGAGTGCGGCTCCGGGGAGTGTACTCATCGCCGCGGGGAAGACGGTCATTCTCTGCACGGCCAGCGTCGAGCCGGACGTCCCGCCGTGGAAGAAATTCGCGGATCCGCCGACTGGCTGGGTCACGGCCGAATACAGCATGCTCCCCGGCAGTACGGCCCCCAGGAAACGACGGGACAGCGGGGGAAAGGTGGACGGCCGGTCGACCGAGATTCAACGGCTGATCGGTCGGAGCTTGCGCTCGGTGGTCGACATGGCGGCCCTCGGGCCACGGACGATCACGGTCGACTGCGACGTCCTCCAGGCCGACGGCGGCACACGCACCCTGTCCATCACCGGCGGGTTCCTTGCCCTGGTCGACGCCGTGGCGGCGATTTCTGATGGCGACGGTCGTCCGCTGCGCGGAGTATTCACGGACAGCGTCGCGGCTGTCAGCGTTGGCGTCCTCGACCGGCAAATTCTGCTGGACCTCGACTACTCAGAGGATAGCCGCGCGGAGGTCGACATGAACGTCGTCATGACCGGCGGCGGCCGGTATGTCGAGGTGCAGGGAACGGCCGAAGGTCAATCCTTCAGCCGAGATGAGCTCGACGCCCAGTTGGCCCTCGCCGAGGCTGGAATCGCACGGCTGACGGCCATCCAGCGTGCGACACTCGGCGATCAATGGCCTCTAGACTTGCCGCGGCTAATCTGATAGAAGCCCGTCCTTCTCAAGTCTCTCAGCTCAATCCCCCCGCACACGTCATTCAACCGATCGATCGAGCTCTGGCTTGATCCGGGACGCCGCCTGCGCGTTTCGCAAAGGAGTGTGAGATGCACTGCACCCCCGCCCCCGAAACCAGCCCCTCCCGCGGTCTTGCGCGCCGTTTATTTCTTGCCTGCGGTCTGATGACCATCCTGGCCCCGGCCACGCCGGTCTGTGCGGCCCGCATTGATGCCGTCAAAGGCCGAGAGTATCGGCTGACCAAGCAGCACGGTCCATGGATGATCATGGTCGCCAGTTTCCGGCCGGCATCCCCCGATGGTGTGGTCCAGGAAGGAAAAACTCCTGAGCAACATGCTCAGGATCTCGTGGACGAACTCCGCTCGCTGAACCCTGGCATCCCCGCCTACACCTATCGGATGGAAGCCCCGGAAGATCGCGTCAAGACGATCGACCGCCGTGGTCGCGACGAAGTCCGAAAACTGTACACGACATATGACCAGATCTGCGTACTGGCTGGCAACTACCCCAGCATGGACGACAAAGTCGCACAGGCCACGTTGAAGTGGATCAAGAAATATCGCGCCAAGTGCCTCCAGGAAGAAGGCGTTTCCTGGCTGGAGACGCAGCGTCGCAAAGGGCCGCTCGGTGGAGCCTTTCTGACAGTGAATCCACTGCTCAGCCCGGAAGAAGTCGCACAACATCAGACCGATCCGCTCCTGCAGAAGATCAACAGCGGAAGTCGCTACTCGTTGTTCAAGAACGAAGGCAAATACACACTCGTCGTGTGCACGTTCGCCGGCAAGCAGATGGCCATGCTGGGCGACAGCAACTCGCCCGAGGCCATCCGCGAGTTCCACAAAATCACGCACGATCACAGCGACCTCGACGAGGCGTCGGCCAACGCCTGGGAACTGGCGGTCGCACTCCGCGAACTGAGCGCCAACATTGACGCCTACGTCTGGCACGACCGTTACCAGTCGGTCGTCACCGTCGGCTCGTTTGATTCCCCGACCGATCCCAAGATTCAACGGTATCTGCAGGTTTTCGCAGCACAACCCGGGGCCGATGAAACCCAGGTCGCCGGCATGTTGCAGGGACTACTCGGCTCGTCCAGCATCTACTTTGGCATGGCCGCGGGCGGCACGGGGACCAAGTTCCTGTCGATTGACAACGCCGGCAAGAAAGGGAATGAGCGGCGAATGTGGTTGTTCGATCCCGAACCGCTGCTCATGCGCGTCCCCAAGCAGCGCTGATGATGGTTGATCGGCCCGGCCACGATCGCAAGATACAGCGCCCGCGAGTGACTACTCGTGGGCGTTTCCTCTTATGAGGAGCTTACTTTCGCGCCGAAGCGACAACGCCCTGATCAGGACTCGATGCCGTGGCGTACAGCTTCTTCGGGATGCGCCCCGCGAGATAAGCCGCGCGGCCGGCGCGGCACGCGAGATTCATCGCCAGGGCCATTCGCAGCGGATCTTGCGCACTGGCGA
>JAHBXU010000438.1 GCA_019636315.1 Planctomycetaceae bacterium
CGTGCAGCACGAAGTCCGCGATGCAGTCGGGAATGATGTAGACCACAGTCGCGTCACAACCCCGAAGTGCTGTGCCACCGCATGGAACGGCTTGGAAAAGGCTCGCTTCTAAGTGATACTCGTCCGGCGTTTCCGGAACAACCGTGCAACATCTCCCGGCAGACCTCAGGTTGGTCGGGTCCGGCCCCTGGGCCCCATCGCCATTTGGTGGTCCGTACTGGACTTGTCGTTGGATGGTACAGGTGCAAAGGGTATGACGTCGCACTGAGGGGGCTCTCGTGTCAATAGCCGCCTTTTGCAACTCACGGACTGCTTCCGTACAATTGGGTGTCGGTCTGTCTCATCAGGAAATCACTTCGTGGGTGGCATGCTCTCACGCTGCAACGCGGGTGAGCATGAGTACGGAACGCCGACATGGCGACCCGGCGTTCGCGGTGACGCCATGTCGTCCAATCACACGCACTGATTCAACTGACGCACCTTAGAATTGAACTTCAACAGCCCGTTGAAGAGCGCAACGACTGACAGAGTTCGTGTGCCGTGGGTGCTGTCATGGCTATGAGGAAAGATGGAGACACTGAACCGCCAGCGGCATCCGCCCGCTTTCAGCAATCTGTGGGGGGGCGTTTTGAAATGATGTCTATGGAAATGTGGAACAGAGTTGGAGGTTGCGAATGCTGCGGCGACTGATCGGAGGGCTGCTCGTGGCCGTCGCGTTGGTGGCCTTGCTGGTTGTCATGCGAGGTTCAACGCGCGACAGGCTGCTGAGCATTGCGGGGCCCGTTGACGCCGATGCAGCAAAGGAGTTCACGACGACCGACTCGGGTTTGAAATATCGTGTTCTGCGTCAGGGCGGGGGGGCGAAACCCGGTCCGACCGACAGCGTGACGGTCCACTACGGAGGTTGGCTGGATGATGGTCGTCAGTTTGACGCATCCTACGGCGGCCACCCCCTCGACACGCCGCTCTCGCGCGTCGTCGCCGGCTGGGCTGAGGGATTGCAGTTCATCGGTGAAGGGGGCATGATCGAGCTCGAAATTCCCAGCGAACTGGGGTATGGAGAGGGCGGCTTCGGCCGTGCCGTTCCTCCCGGAGCCACGCTGCACTTTATCGTGGAACTGATCAAGGTGGAGCGGTCGAACGAGCCGTCCGAAGCGGGGCCGCGCGATCCTGACGCGCCGGAAGAATTTTCGACAACGGCCTCCGGTCTCAAGTACCGCATTCTACGCAAGAGCTCTCGGCGGCACCCTTCCAAGATTGACTGGGTGAAGGTGCACTACAAAGGCTGGCTCGATAATGGCACCGTGTTTGACAGCTCGTATGTCAAAGGCATGCCGACCAAGTTGCAACTGGGGCATGACATCATTCAGGGCTGGACGGAGGGCATTCCCTTGATTGGAAAAGGGGGCATGATCGAGTTGGAGATTCCGAGCGAACTTGGATATGGTGAGAAGGGGGCGTCAGGAATCCCGGGCAATGCGACGCTGCATTTTGTCATCGAGCTGCTGGACGTGGACTGAGGGTCTGCGGGCGCCGTGATCCGCCGCTGGCGCCATGGAGAGTCTCCCAGCCTCACGCAACAAGTCACGTTACGAACGCACATCGTGGTCGACTGAAACAACGTTGTTCCAATTCTTAAATGAGTCAGCTTACAGGAGTGTCAGGTTGATGATTCGCCAATTGATGGGATTTGTGGTTTGCGGCGTGCTTGTCGCAGGATTGGAGGGTTGCGAAACAGCCGCCCCTGTTGCGGAGTCGCCGGAAACGCGAACGCCGTCCGCTCCTGCCGCCAGGCCCGCCGTTACAGAGCCAGGACCACAGGATCCGGATGCGCCGACGGAGTTCACGACCGCACCGTCCGGGTTGAAGTACCGGGTGTTGCGACAGGGGAGCGGCGAGAAACCTCGCGCTTCGGATTCGGTGGAGGTCCACTACAAGGGCTGGCTTGATAATGGAAATGTATTCGACAGCTCATACGATCGCGGTCAATCCATCTCGTTTCCCTTGATGGGCGTCATCCCCGGCTGGACGGAAGGCATGCAGTACGTCGGCGAAGGGGGCATGATCGAACTCGAGATTCCCAGTGAGCTGGGTTACGGCGCGACCCCGCCAACACCGAAGATCCCACCGAATTCGACGCTGCACTTCATTGTCGAGCTGATTGCCGTGAATTAAGCGGATTAATGCCGCAGTGCGCGGTGCGCCGTCCGTGAGAATCAAATTGCCCGAGCCCAACCTGCAACTCGGGAGAAAACGGAAACTCGGCCGGGGAGTTCCTGAGCGGTGCGTGGGGGCAGAGGATTGTCTTTTCGCGCGCCTGTTGTCATCGACGAGCACCTGACTATGATTTCCGGTGAGATCGAGGGATGAGTCGATTCCTGGACCGTTGCTGATTCCCTTCATTTGACAGGAGACTGCATGATGGATCCGGAAAAACAGCGAGAAATCGTTGAGGAACTCAAGACGAGTTACTGGATGGAGATCGAGACGGTCATGAGTTATCTGGCCAACTCGGTCAATCTGGATGGCGTCCGCGCAGAGGAAATCAAGAAGGCCCTGGCGGCCGATATCACGGAAGAACTGGGGCATGCCCAAGTTCTGGCGCGGCGAATCAAGATCCTGGACGGTCAGGTGCCCGGCAGCCAGGAGTTCAAGGCCAGCCAGACCGCGTTGCAACCACCGAAAGACAATACGGACGTCCTGGCCGTGATCAAGGGCGTCATTGCGGCCGAGGAGGGGGCGATCGCGCAGTACCGTAAGTTGATCCGCCTCTGCGACGGGATCGACTATGTGACACAGGACTTGTGCATCACGTCGTTGGCCGATGAAGAGGAACACCGCCGCACGTTCGTCGGTTTCCTCACCGAATACGAAAAATCATCCCGATGAGCGTTTGATGAACAGCGTGCGGCGCTCGCGTCCCGAGCAAGGAGGATGCGATTTTACTGCTGCACCACGTTGTCGCAGCATTTGTGCGTTGCTCTCACCCGGCGCTGACTCGAGCACCTGACCGTTCCGGAAGTGTCTCTCCGGCCCCGTCAGGCGCCCGCTGCTGTTCCGCCAGGCGCGTTCTGCGCAGTCATTCTTCAGTGCGGAATCAAACGATTCGGCAATTTTCGCATGCCGCTCAGCCAACTCCGGCGCGGCAAGCGGCCGGTCGGCCCGCAGAGTCTTCCCAGCTTCTCCGACCGGCACAACATTTTCGATCCTTATGCCCCGTACGACAGTGCCAATCATTCGGGACGCCGGAATTGTCGATGGAATTGGTACGCCTGTGGTCTTCCGGACAACGGGAGCATTCGATTCGAGCGACAGGTTTTCACATCGAATGCACGATGTCGCATGATTCGGGGCCGACGCCGTCCTGAAATGGCGGTCCGGCGAGGCCGATTGCGTTGGCAAGGCCGAGCTGACGCGAGGTCACCAGATCGCCCGGTTGCGCGTGAGCAGCCGCCGAGTGAGCGAGAGAGTTCATAGGCCAAACCCGCATTGAGTCATCTACTGGCAGCATGCCCCGGGTGACTCTCACGACCCAGGAATTAAGTCACGACTATCCCAGGAGGGGAGACGGATCATCATGGCTCGTTTCAGATTCCGCTGTATTGCATCGTTGACGATCGCCTGCGTGACCGCAACGGCGCCGCTGAAGGCCGAAGAGTCGGGCGTGGCCGTGCTGACTGACTGTCCCTGCCCCCCAGGGCAGGCGCCCAGCTTCGAATACCCGGCGCCGTCGAGCGAGTACCAGTTCCCGGCGCCGGCGCAGCCGACCATGAAGGTGCCGCCTTCACCCAAAGGTGCGGCTAAGCCCTCAGACGCACCTCCTGCATCGCAGCCTGCGCCGAGCGACACTCCTGCTCCGAATTTGAACCAGGAGTTATCGCCGAACCTTCCGCAAGCTCCGAACTTCAATACGCAGGCGCCGCAGATGGCGACGCCGACATTTATGCCCTCCTCAATGCCCACGACAGCCGCGTCGTCCGCTCAACCAACCGTACCTAACATGATCGGCGACCTGTTCGGGACGTCCTTCAGTGGAGCGGTTCCGGTGGTGATCGACAACTTCTTCGCCGGCACCACGGACATCGACGGGATCGGGATTGACCCCATGTCGACGTCGAGGCTGACGGCTTCCGAATTGAGCCTGCTGGGAATCTTCCGCCAGGACGGGACGATGATCGCGACGGTCAACCCGTTCACCACATCATTCACGACGACGATGACGCAGGCGGAAATTGCAGCGTCCGGACTCCTGGCGCCCGCACCGGTGCCTCCTCCGTTTTCAGATTTTGCCCCTGGCATCGCCGGCAGCGGAGCCATTCCGATTGAGAACAACGCGTTTGTCGATGCCGAGGTGGCTGCCGCGGGAGCCGCCATCCACGGCCCTGGCGAGACGAGCTTTCTCGCGGGCCGTTCGGCCGTGTTCCTGCAGTCTCCCAACGATCTGATGAACGACTACGATGCGTTCTGGAACTACGACTACATCATCTGGGAAGAAGCGGCTGGTCTGTCCAATCCCGGCGGAGCGCCTGGAGCGATGGTCGGCCGGCAGAAGTTGACGGAGAACAGCAGTC
>JAHBXU010000439.1 GCA_019636315.1 Planctomycetaceae bacterium
TTCCGCCTGAGACGACGATGCTGGAACCCGTCGTCGAGAATCACGACGTCTGCTGCATGGCGGTCAACCGCCTCGCGCGCCCCGGCGACACGATCCGGCTTTTGTATGTGCGGCACGTCGGGGCAAAGTTGGGCCAGTACGCGGAGTTCGTCATTTCCGGATGCATCGATTGATCGAAAGCCGCGGCTGACCAGACAGGGACGGATCCCGCGAGCACCGAACCAGGCCGCAATCCAGGCCACGATGGGCGTTTTTCCGGTCCCGCCTGTGGTCAGGTTGCCGACGCTCACAACGGGGACTTTCGCCGTGTGCTGTGGACGGATGCCGACGTCAAACAGCCAGTTCCTGACCGCGACCGCCAGCGCATACCCAGGGACAGCCAAAGCGAGGCATGTCCTCAGAAGTGAGGCACGCCACCCGTGCTCACGACCGGCGATCACGTCGAGGTAACGTCGAACATCCATGCTTCTACCGTCCGCCGAGCCGCGTTCTGGAGCATCTCCAACCGTCGATGGATCCTCAGTACACGATTCTTCGTCAGAAACGTTGCTGCCTTTCGCCGCAATTGACTCGACGGATTGTGCGACCGAAATACCAACTCAAAGAGGGGGGCCTCATTCCATTGTTTCCGCACCTCCCTGGTCCCCCGATCGGCCATGTCGCGTCCCACGGGTGCGTCGCGGTCGTCAGCCAGAATGACCAGAGCACTCTATCGGGCGAGTGCGATGTGGGCAATCACACTCCACCGTAGGAGTACATGTGCGTGCAGGAGCGGATTTCGGCACAGGCGTGTCGCCTGATGGTTCGCGGAAAGGACACGCAGGATGTCCCGAAGGCCGCTCATCCATGCATGAACATGGTGTAAAGCAATCCCAAGCCGACGGCTTTGCCGTCGGTCAATGGGGGGCCCGGCCCTCGTGCTCGCCAGTTGGGCATCGGACGCGTCCCCAGCATCGTTCGACGGCAAAGCCGTCGGCTTGGGAGTGGACGCCGCGGCGACCCCACATGCGGGATTCCTCGTGGATGATTCCTCCTCCTCATCTCGACCGTCGCTGAACCGCACTGATGCCATCAAATCTGGCTGCACCCGTGCGCACGACGGAGTGTTGACCACGCTGGGCGATGCTGGTGGGGAATGCTAGGATGGCAATTGCAGGGAGACGTTCGTTTGTTCGTTCCGGTCGACGCGCCGGGACGTTGAGAGAGAGGGCCGGAGGGCTGGATGCGGAGTGTGTTGGCATTGGTGCTCGCAGGGGGCAAGGGATCGCGACTGGAGCCTTTAACACGGGACCGAGCCAAGCCCGCGGTGCCGTTCGGCGGAATGTATCGCATCGTCGATTTTGCTCTGTCGAACTGTATTAACAGCGGGCTGCGGAAGATCCTGCTGCTGACGCAGTACAAGGCCTTGAGCCTGGACCGCCACATCAATCTGGCCTGGCGGTTCCTCTGCCGGGAACTGGGGGAGTTCATCGACATTCTCCCGCCGGAGCAGCGGATCGGCGAGCACTGGTATCGCGGAACGGCGGATGCGGTCTACCAGAACATCTATTCCATCGAGCATGTGAGCGCGGAACACATTCTGATTCTCGCAGGCGATCACATCTACAAGATGGACTATTCGGAAATGTTCCGTGACCATGTGCGGACCGGTGCGGATGCGACAGTGGCTTGCATCCCGGTGCCCAGGCTGGCGGGCCGCGAATTCGGAGTCATGGGCGTTGACGAGCGGCACCGCGTAGTGCGGTTTGAAGAGAAGCCCGAAAGCCCCTTTCCGTTGCCTGGCGATCCTGAACTCTGCCTGGCCTCGATGGGGGTGTATCTGTTCAACACGAAGTTTCTGTTCGATCAACTGTGCCGCGATGCCACGCTGCCGGACAGCGGTCACGACTTTGGTCGGGACATCATTCCGGCGATCATCCATTCGCATCAGGTGCGGGCGTTTCCGTTTCAGGACAAGAACACGGGGCACAGTCTGTACTGGCGGGACGTCGGGACGCTGGACGCGTATTACGAAGCCAACATGGACCTCGTCGCGGTCGATCCAGAACTCAACCTTTATGATCAGTCCTGGCCGATCCGCAATTACGTGCCGCCGGCGCCGCCGCCCAAGTTCGTGTTCGCGCAGCAGCATTCGCGAAACCCGCGCGTGGGCCAGGCCCTCGACAGCATGGTTTGTCCGGGCACAATTGTTTCCGGAGGACAGGTGCAGGGGTCCATCCTTGGGCCGTTCGTCCGCGTCAACAGTTGGGCGCACGTTGAAGAATCCATTCTTCTCGAAGGGGTCAACGTCGGCCGGAACGCCCAGATTCGGCGGACGATTATCGATAAGGGCGTGCAGATTCCCGAAGGGATGCGAGTCGGCTACGATCCGGAACAGGACCGCGCGCGAGGTTTCATCGTGACCGAATCCGGCATTACCGTCATCGGTAAGCTGCAGACGATTGCGCGCGAAGCGGGCGCCGCTTAGCCACGACAACTCCAAGTCCGGATCCGTTTCGAGGATGATCATCTGCTGTGTCGGTGTGGATGAAACGGGCACTTCCGCACTGATGTTTTGAGTTCCGGGAGATTGCCCACGTCCGGACGACCTCGTTTCGCACAGATCATTATGAGTCAATCCCCACTGATCTTCGATCTGCACCTCGACCTGGCGATGAACGCCCAGATCTGGAATCGTGACCTCCGCTGGTCGCAGGAGCGAATTCGCCGCTGGGAGCACATCCAGGCGGTCGCCAGCAAAACGCGGGACCGTGTGGACCGCGGCAACAACACCGTCTGCTTTCCGGAAATGCGTCGTGGACGGGTGGGGTTGTGCGTCGCCACGCAGATCGCCCGCTATTCGTCGTACTTTCACAAGCTGCCCGGGTGGAACTCTCCGGAACAGGCATGGGCCGATACGCAGGGGCAACTCGCGTGGTATCGCCTGATGGAAGAGGCTGGCGAGATGCGGCAGATTCGGACTCGCGAGGAACTCGATGCACACGTCAACCTGTGGCTCAACTCTCCGCTGAATGATGACAGCAAGGCGTGGACCGACTCGCGCGATTCGAACGTGCCGCAGCCGCCAATCGGTTACATCCTGAGCCTCGAAGGAGCGGATTCGATCGTCACGCTCGAATTCCTGGAACGCAGTTACGACGACGGCCTGCGGGCGCTCGGCTTGTCGCATTACGGTCCCGGCCGTTACGCCCAGGGGACCGATGCGACCGGGCCGCTCACTCCGGCAGGAAAGGAACTGCTCAAAGAAATGCAGCGGCTGGGGATTATTCTTGATGTCACCCACCTGTGCGACGAGAGCTTCTGGGGCGCACTCGATTCGTATCAGGGGCCACTGTGGGCCAGTCATCAGAACTGCCGCAAACTGGCGCCGTGGAACCGGCAATTCGCCGACGATCAGATCCAGGCCGTCATCGAGCGCGGGGGCATTCTGGGAATGGCGTTCGACGCCATTATGATGGTGCCCGGCTGGGTGCACATGCAGAGCCGGCCGGCCGATTTTCAGCTTCGCATCGAACGCATCTGCGATCACATCGATCACATCTGCCAATTGGCCGGCAATGCGAATCATGTGTCCATCGGCACCGATCTCGACGGTGGGTTCGGCACGGAACAGACGCCGATGGACCTCGATTCCATCGCCGATCTGCAGACGTTGCCCGGCCTGCTCCGGGAGCGCGGCTATTCTGAGCATGACATCAGCGGGATTCTGTGGCGCAACGCGGTCGATTTCCTGCGCCGTGCGTGGGAGTAAAGCAGCAGCAGTTCGTCAGCGGGAGGGGCCGCGGGTTGCCGCCCGCGGGGGGCGCTCGTGGTTGGTCAGCTTTCTGCATTTCGATTGGCGCCATGATCGACGTCTATGACGCAAGATGAACGGCCCACGTGCGTGCGGTATCTCGTCGTCGGTGCGGCGGCGCTGATGTCCGTGTTGCTGTATCTCGACCGCTTCTGCATCTCGTTCGCCGAGATCTACATTCAGGAAGACCTCGCGCTGACCAACACACAGGTCGGTTGGATGCTGAGTGCCTTTTTCTGGACCTACGCTCTGGGCCAGGTGCCGGCCGGCTGGCTGACAGACCGGTTCGGATCCCGGATCATGCTCACGACATACGTACTGGCGTGGTCGCTGTTCACCGGCCTGACGGGCGCCGCATCGGTCTTCGCGGCACTGCTGCTCTTGCGGCTCGGGTTCGGCTTCGCCCAATCCGGAGCGTATCCGACGGGGTCGAGCATCGTCAGCAAGTGGGTGCCGTTTCACCGTCGCGGCACGGCGAGCGGAATTATCTCGTTGGGCGGTCGCGTGGGCGGGTTTCTCGCACTGTTCGCCAGCGGCTACCTGATCGTATGGTTAACTCCGTCCACAACGCCTTCGGTTCTTCAACCATCGGACATCCTGAACCCGACGTCGCTTTGCATCGCTCTTGGCGAATCGACGGCAACCGAGACACCCATTGGTCGGCTCCGTGCACGCTGTTTCGAGGAGCTGTCTCCGGCGAGCCGTGAGATTGTCGAACAGGTCATCGCGCAGCGAGATTCCCGGTCAGAGGAACAATCGGAGAAGGCCGTCCCCACGT
>JAHBXU010000044.1 GCA_019636315.1 Planctomycetaceae bacterium
CCGGGAGAGTGCGTTCACCCGATAGAAGATGGCCACATCGCTCCAGGATCGTCCCTCGATTTCCACCGCCTGACGGATGAGCCGCGCGATGCCTTCCGCTTCTTCATGGCTGTCGGGAAACCGGAGCAGCGTGACGGCAGCGCCTTCCGCGTTCGTGGTGATTAACCGCTTTGCCTTCCGCTGCGTGTTGTGCGCAATCAGGGCGTCGGCCGAGCGAAGAATGGCCTGCGTGCTGCGAAAGTTGTCTTCGAGACGAACGACCTGCGCCCGCGGGTAGTCCTGTTCAAACCGCAGGATGTTGGCGATTCGCGCGCCGCGCCATCCGTAAATCGACTGGTCGGGATCGCCGGTGACACACAGATTGGGATGATCCTGCGAGAGCGCTCTGACAATCTGGTATTGCGCCAGGTTGGTGTCCTGGTATTCATCGACGAGAATATATCGGAACCGTTCATCGAGTTCCGCCCGGAGTTCCTCGTGTTCAGCAAGCATGCCCGCGACGTGCATCAGCAGATCGTCAAAATCGACCCCGTTCGACTGGAGCAGCCACTTTTGATAGGCCGGGTAGACGCGGGCGACAACGGCCTGCCAGTGATCTCCGATCCGATCCTCAAATCGGCGGGAGAATAACTCGGCGGTCACCAGGTCGTTTTTGGCGTTCGAGATGTGCCAGGCGATGCGATTCGGTGAATAGTGCACGGGATCAAGGTCGAGGTCATGCATGACCCGCCGCAGCGCGGCTCGTTGATCACCCGTATCGAGAATGGAGTAATTGGACTGCAGTCCGACAATCGACGCATGCCGCCGCAGGAGCTTCGCACAAAACCGATGAAACGTGCTGACCCATACGTTGGCCGCTGGCAACAGCGCCTGCACGCGCTCGCGCATCTCGCCCGCCGCCTTATTGGTGAACGTAATCGCCAGAATGTCGCGCGGCGGCACACCCGCTTCGACCAGCTGCGCCATCCGGCGCGTCACCACCCGCGTCTTCCCCGACCCCGGACCGGCAAGGACCAGCAGCGGCCCGTCCTTGTGCACAACCGCCTGCTGTTGGCTGGGAGTCAGATCATCCATGGGGAAAAGCGGTCAACGGATTCCAAATGTCGGAGTTTCATGGCTTGTTGACGTCGGTCTGATTTCAACGAGGCGAGCAAGCGGGCAGAGTTCCCGTTTCAAGGGCCATCGGCCCGGTCATCCACATTCAGGCGAATCAGTTGCAACGGCCCTTCACAATACCAAGTCCACTCTGAGAAACGGACGGATGATGCAACGGATCGTCGTGCAAGTCGCTTTTTCTCGATGCGGACGTCAGGCAATACGTTCAACCCGCTGTCAGGCCGCCGCTGAACAACATTCTACGCACCAATCGCGACCTCACAAAGTCCGCGGCCGTCGTCCTGTTTGAATGACCGTTGTGCGAGATCTCGATGATGGTATGCTGAGGCCGGGTGGTTCCCTCTGAGTCCAGATCCGTCGCGCTTCTCGGATCTTGATCGACCGGCGTCACGGTCCCTGGCGAGGCCATGTTCTGCGTTTCGTGCACTTGCCGATTGTGGACGTTGATGGTCCGCGCTTGCACAACGTTCAACCGTGCATCGGGCAGGATGACGCAGCCGGTCGGATTCTCACAGGCTGCGCTGGAATCGTTGGATGGATTATCCCGCCCCATGCTCGCCCGGTCATTCGGAGCGTGCCCACGGGACCGCGAAGTGGTCCCGTCGCGGACGTTTCTGGTGACGAGCGACAAATCGATAGACTCGCTCAAAGAATTGGTTCACGGATCCTGAGACTTGCCAGCGGAGAATGCCTGATGAATTCGATTGCGTCGCCGGTACGTTCTCCGAGCCGCATTCACTCGATCGACCAGCTCCGCGGTTACACGGTGCTGGGCATGTTTGTGGTCAATTATCTGGGCCACTATCCGAGTCACTTCAATTTCCATCACAACGATTATTTTCTGAGCTACTCCGACACAATCATGCCCATGTTTCTGTTCGTGGTGGGCATCACTTTCCGGTTGACGCTTGTCAAGAAACTCGCGACCGACGGCATGCTGAGTACGTATGTGAGCTGCTTCAAACGGTGCCTGACACTCTGCCTGATCTCCGTCATCCTCAATGGCGTCGGTCAGTCATTCGACTCCTACGAGATCTTCTTCACCGACCCTCAAACCAAACAACTGGCCGAAGCAGATTGGGCACAGTTTGAGGAAGGCCGGGCGGAGTGGACCATTCCTCCTCACTTTGGCGACCGCGTCTCGTTGTGGGCACGGTTGTTCGTTAAATCGTATGTGTGGGAGACGCTGGCCGTCATCGGGCTCACGCAGTTGTTCGTTTTGCCGCTGGTGCATCTCGGCTTTCGTAGCCGACTGGCCGGGTTAATGCTGCTTGGAGCGGCCCATGTGGCGATCAGTCAGTGGTTCAACTGGCAGTTTTTTTACGGTTACACACTCGACGGCCAATACGTCGATTCGAGCGTCGGCCTCAACAACTGGATGGGGGCTCTCTGGGGGACCGGAAGCAACCGAAGCTGGGACGGCGGGGTCTTCGGAGTGATGACCTGGGGCGTGGCGATGCTTGCCGGGACGTTATGTGGTGACCTGATCTCCATCGAGTCGCCGCGGACGTCAATTGCGCGGCTCGTGCGGTGGGGCGGAGCATTTCTGATCGCCGGATACGCGATGTCATGCCTCTCGCGGCTGTATGATCTGCCGGACGCTGCGCAATCGGAGCGATTTGCGCCGGCAGCCGCGGATGAACGCATCACCAACACGCGCGGCAAGGCGAAGGGGGGCATTTCCTCCGTTCTGGCGGCTTCACCGGTCTTGCCGGATTGGCGGGCCGCTACGGGGCGGCCGCTGGCATCTCTTCTGGGGGATCCGCCCTTCGTGGAACGTCCTGAAGAACGCCTGGTGAACTATTGGATGATGTCCAAGCGGCTGGCTTCACTGCCGTATGTAATCTTCGCTTCGGGGTTGTCGTTCGTCGGGTTGGCCGTGTTCGTGTTTGTCGCAGACGTGATGGGAGTGCGGATCGGCGTGTTCCGGACGTTCGGCATGAATGCGCTGATCGCATACATTCTGCACAAGATGGTCCTCAAGGGGCTGATGTTTCCTCTCATTCCGCCCGACTCGGCCGCCTGGTTGTACTGGAGCGGGCTGCTGATTTATCTGGTGATGGTGTACCTGCTGGTTCGAGGTCTGGAGCGACAAGGCGTATTCGTTAAGATCTGACCGCACATTCCTCGCCAATCGCCGATGATCGGAGCAGGTCGCTTCAACGGCGGGCAGCGACTCCCACGCCGGTCGAACAACGAATCCCTCCGATGAAAGATGCACGCACAACGGAGGGTCGAGCATTCGGTCTGCTGGCTGCTGTGACGGTTGTTGTGAGTGCGTTCCTGCTCTTTCAAGTGCAACCGGTGATCAGCAAGGCGATTCTTCCCTGGTTTGGAGGAAGCCCTGCGGTCTGGACGGTCTGCCTTCTGTTCTTTCAGGTGACGCTGCTTGCCGGATACACGTATGCCCATCTGGTGATCTCAACGTTTCGTGCAGACCGTGCCTGGTGGGTGCATGGGCCGCTGCTGCTGGTGGCAATCGGTCTGTTGCCAATCACGCCGGACGACGCGTGGAAGCCCGCCGCCGATCAGTCGCCCGTGACAGGGATCCTGTTGTTGCTACTGGCAAATGTGGGGCTGCCGTACTTTCTCCTGGCGTCCACGGCCCCGCTCGTTCAGGTGTGGTATGCGCGGGTCTACCCCGGCCGTTCCCCCTATCGGCTGTACGCTTTGTCCAACGCCGGCTCGTTGGGTGCGTTACTGAGTTATCCGTTCGTCGTCGAGCGGACCATGACCACGCAAACGCAGTGTGTCGTATGGTCGATGGGCTTCGCTGCGTTCGCGATGGTCAACGGGATCCTGTCCGTCGTCGCTGGACGCACCGGCGGGAGCGGGCGGCACAAGACACCGAGGCGTGTCCGTCCGGAGTCTGCCGCACCGGGATCAACGCGTGCGTCCTGGCAGGACAGAATTGCCTGGCTCCTGCTGCCGGCGATGGCTTCGCTGCTGCTGCTGGCGGTCACGAACCACTTATGTCAGCAACTGCTGGTGGTGCCTTTCTTGTGGATCGCGCCGCTGAGCCTGTATCTCATCACGTTCATCATTTGCTTTGACAATGAACGCTGGTATGTCCCGCGCTGGTACGGTCTGCTCGCGGCATTCTCGGTGCTGCTGGTCGCCAACATGATGCTGTCCGCGAGTGCGGACGCACTCTATGGAGACCTGGGTGTCGATCTGCAATTGTCTTCGTGGCGGTCGAGCATTTTTGTTGAAGCGGGACTGATCCTGCTGATGCAGTTCCTGGTCAGCATGGTCTGTCATGGCGAACTCGTGAGACGACGTCCGGCGGTGTCCGCATTGACAGCTTACTATCTCTCAATCGCGGCTGGCGGCGCTTTGGGCGGAGCATTTGTGGCGCTGGTGTGCCCCGTCATCTTCAATTCCTACGCAGAGTTCAAACTGAGCCTGCTGGCGGGCTTCCTGCTGGCGGTCGCGATCGTGTACCGCGAAGGACGTCGAAGCTGGTTCGTAGCGTTGCCGGTCCTTCGCTGGGTGACGCTCACGGTCGGTGCGGTCGGCCTGTTTCTCGTGGGGTCCGTCAATAGCGGGACGGCGACGGGACTGCTGGTGGACGCGCGGCGCAGCTTCTATGGCGTATTGTCGATTCAGGAGTTTCCGTTTGAAGATCCGAGCCGCGCGGGGATTGCGCTCTATCACGGCAGCACGATGCACGGCTACCAGTTGACCGCCCCCGACAGACGCCGTCAGCCCACACTATACTATGCACCGGAAACGGGCGTCGGACTCGCACTGACGCACTATCCACGCAGGGGCTCCGGTCCGATGCGGGTTGGTGTCATCGGGCTGGGTGCGGGGACTCTCGCCGCTTATGGCCAGCCGGGCGACGTCATCCGGTTCTATGAGATCGATCCCGAAGTGATCGACGTCGCACGGGAGAAGTTCACTTTCTTGCGCGACAGCCTCGCTGAAGTCGAGATTGTTCCCGGCGACGCGCGGCTCGTGCTCGAAAGAGAACCGCCGCAAGCATTTGATCTGCTGGTCGTCGACGCCTTCAGTGATGACGCCATCCCGACACACCTGTTGTCAGCGGAAGCCTTTCAGCTCTACCTGCGACACCTGAAGCCCGACGGCGTGCTCGCGTTCCATGTCAGCAACCGGCACCTGCAACTGGGATACGTCGTCCAGCGGCTGGCGGACCACTTCAACATGCCAACGCGGTACATGATCCATCAGCCGGAAGGGCTCAGGCTGGAGAATCCGCCGTCCTTCTGGTTGCTGGCCACAACCAACGACATCATTCTCAATGACGTGGACATCTTGAAGAAGTCGTACGTACTGGGCGATGCCTGGCGTGCAGTTCCGCTCTGGACCGATCAGTACAGCAGCTTGCACGGACTGTTGTGGTAATTCAAACGTCAAGGATCTGGCGCCGCAGCCCGACCGTTCTCGAATGCGCAGATCGGTGCGTCAAATCACCATTCCGCCGTCGACCTGCAGGACGGCACCCGTCGTGAAGCTGCTGGCGTCGCTGGCGAAGTAGAGTGCGGCTCCAATCAATTCCTCCGTCTCGCCGACTCGACCGAGCGCTTTCTGGCTGGCATGGTGCTGTTCGGCCTGGGGATCCTTCCACAGTGCTTCGCTGAGCTTCGTCTTGATGACGCCGGGGCAGATGCAATTGACACGGATCTGGGAACGTCCCAGCTCGCGCGCCATCACACGTGTGAGCATGATTAGCCCCGCCTTCGAGACGGAATACAGCCCCTGCAGCGGGGATGCGGTGAGTCCGGCGACCGACGCGATATTGATGATCGACCCACCGCTTTCCGCCGCGATCATTCTCCGGGCGACGAGCCGCGAGAGCATGTACGGCCCTTTGAGATTGACGTCCATCGTCTTATCCCAGGCGCGGTCGTCCGATTCGATCATCGGTCCGAAGTAGGGGTTCGTTCCGGCGTTGTTCACGAGAATTGTGACCGTTCCGAAGGATTCCTGCGCTGCGTCGACGAGGTGTTCGATATCCTGCGGCTCCCCCACATGTGCGGCGACACCCAGCAGGGACGAGTCGTCCGCGTCCAACTGGCGGAGAGCCTCGTCGACGTTTTCCTGTCTGCGACTGCTGATCACCACGTGAGCGCCCGCGTCGAGGAACCCGCGGGCGATGGCCAGTCCGATGCCGCGCGTGCCGCCGGTGATCAAGGCCGTTCGACCATGAAGCGAGAATCGTTGGATCATGCAAATCCTCCCCGGCGCTCCGGCCCGTTGATGTTTACGACTTGGGCGACTCGATGACGCGCCCCTTGAGAATCTTGACATCCTCAACAGGCCGGTCGGACGAGTTGGTTTTCACTGCACCAATGGCCAGCACGGTCTTCAGACTTTCCGCGTCGGCCGTCTTGCCGAACGCCGTGTATTGTCGATCGAGATGCGGCACCCGGTCGAGGCAAATGAAAAATTGCGACCCGGCCGAGTTGGGATCGCTGGTGCGGGCCATCGACAGGACGCCCGCTTCATGGAGCCGCTCGTTGAACTCGGCCGGAATCGTATATCCCGGACCTCCGGTGCCGTTCCCCTGTGGGCAGCCGACCTGCATCACGAATCCGGCGATGACACGATGTGCAATGATGCCGTCATAGAAGCCGATTTTTGTCAGCCCCAGCAGATTACGGCAATGCCCCGGAGCCACGTCAGGCCAGAGATCGACGCGGATCGGTCCCTTCGTCGTCTCGAACTCGACCTGATACGTATGAGTCTTGAAGTCGACATCTTCGAGCGCGGCATCGACCTCAGCACGGCGGCTTTTCACAACAATCTCCTGTGGGCATTGAGAGCAGGTGTTTCGTTCGGCTGCAGACGAAGCGACGAACGTCTGCGAAAGCTTAGGTGATTGGGCGGCAGAGTTCGACTGCACGCCGCAAAGTCCCAAGCCAACGGCTTTGCCGTCGGACGATCGTGATGAGATTCAACTATGTTTGTGGTCCGAATTCGCGGCTGGAAATCCCAACGTCGTTGCTCGACGGCAGAGCCGTCGGCTTCGGAATTAAAGGCCGCAATGAAATCAGTTGATGAGGCTCTCCGCAACTCACCTCGTCACCCGAAGCGTCAGCGAGGGACCGCGGGCTGAGCCCTCGCTGACGCTTCGGGTTACAGCCAATAGACCGTCCTTGAGGACTCAACTACTCCATGCGGCGGATAGCGAGCAGCGTTTCGTCGTCTTTCTGCGGCTTGCTCGCACGCCAGCTTTCCAGTTCGGTATGAATGCCGCGGACCACCTGAGGAAGCGAGTGCGCGGCATGGAACTGCAGGCTGCGTTTCAACTTGTCCGGGCCAAACAGGACCTGATCCGGATTAAACGCCTCAATGACTCCGTCCGAATAGAGCAGCAACGTGTCGCCCGGCGCCAGCTGCAGTTCGGCTTCGTGAAAATGGATGTCGAGTTCGAGCGGGATCAATCCGATGGCCGGCCCATCCGGGTCGGTAAACAACTGAGGCTGCTCACCCGCTCGCATGAGGATGGGACTCGGATGGCCGCCGGACGCGATCCGCATCTCTCCTGTCCGCGTGTTGAGCGTCGCATAGACGATCGTGAAGTACTGGACGGAGTCCTCCTCCGGGATGAACTTCTCCTGCAGGCGCTCCAGAACGTACACCGCTGACGCGACGGAACCGGAGTCCTGATTGCCGCGCACGTCGCCGAGCGGACGCGGCGGAAGCAAAGTATCATGCCGGCCAGAACCGTCCCGGCCGGGAGTCAGAATTCGGGTGACGCTCACCGCGAGCAGCGACGCCGGCACACCATGTCCGCTGACGTCGAGGACGAACATGGCCCAGTTCTCGTCATCCAGCCGGATCACGTTGAGCGAATCCCCCCCCAGGGTGTCGCAGGGAGCCGCATGCCATGCGACTTCCCAACCGTCGATCTCCAGATCTTCGGACGGCATCTGGTTCTTCTGAATGCGAGCCGCCGCCTGAAGATCATGGTCCAGTTTGCGCTGCATTCGCGTGAGAGACTTGTTCGTCGCCTGCAGCGCTTCGGTGGTCCTTTTGAGGATGACGTTCGTCTGGATGCGCGCGAGGAGGATCTCCAGATTCGCGCGTCCGTCGATGCAATCATTGGCGCCGCAGTGCAGCGCACTGAGAATTTCGGCCGTCTGATTTGCCGCGGCATTCACGATGATCGGCAATTCCGTCATGGGAAATTGCTGCCGGAGCGCCTGCAGCAGGTCCGCGATCTTCATGTCCGGGAGCGTCGTGCTCAGCAGAAGCAGATCCACCGGGAGTTGCTCGACTGCTGTGAGCGCGTCTTTCCCACAGGACGCGGTCAGCACATCGAATCCGGATCGCTGCAAATGCCCGGACAAAGAGCTCACCGCCCCTTCGTCCGCATCGACGACGAGAATCTGACCCTGCGGCTCGGACGTCTTCATGACTCCATCAGGCATCGTGTCGGATTGAGCAATTGGGGATTAAGGCTTGTATGCGACGCATAATAACGAAGGAACGAACAGGTCGCGAAGGCTGAACGCCCAGGTCGACGACCGCCCTGTGACGGGCCGCAATGGACTCCTCTTTCCCCCGCGGGTCTGGAGGGACGTTTACTCGTTCGATTCCCGCTGGGCTCGTTTGTATTCCATCAGCCGTCGATTGTAGAACGCAATGGTTTCCTTATGCCGCAACGTGCCCAGCAATCGTTGGCGATTGGCGGGATCGACGACTGGCAATTCGTCAATCGCCACGGCAGTGAAGGCGCGCATGGCGACGTTGAGGTCATCGTCTGGGGTCACGCTCACCACTTCGGAGTTCATGACGTCGCTGGCCGTGGCAAGCTGCCAGATCGTCTGGTCGTACAGGTATCGACGGATGTCGTCGCCGGAGAAGATCCCGACCATGTCGCCTGCCGTGTTCACGACCGGGAAGTAATGCTGCTTTGTGGTGGAAAGGGCGTGGACGATCTGATGAAGCGGCATGGATTCCGGTATCTGAAGAATGCTCCGCGTGCCGTCATACACTTCGCGGACTGCCATTCCTTCCAGGATATCCACGAGGAAATCTCCCCGATGGGCGGGCGATTCGAGGCGGCTGGGGACTTGCTTCGAGTACAGCTTCCAGCGGCGCATCATCATAAAGCAAAGGGTGGAGACCCACATGGTCGGCAGAAGCAGTTCGTAGCCGCCGGTCATCTCCGAGACCATAATGATTGTGGAAAACGGAGCGTGCGCGCATCCTGCGAAGAACCCCGCCATCCCCACGATCGCATATGCTTCGGGCTGCTGGACCAGCGCCGGCCAGAGTCGCTGAAACATGAGGCCGACGGCCGCGCCCGTGCAGCCGCCAATGACCATTGATGGTCCAAAGACGCCGCCGGACCCTCCCGAGCTGATCGTGAGCGAGGTGGTCAGAATTTTGACCAGGGCGACGGCGAGCAGGACCCCCACACCGACGTTGGCCGTATTGGTGAGCGCGTCCTGCAACGTTCCATAGCCCGTGCTCAGCACGGCGAGAACGCGTCGATCCTGCTGAAATGCAAGATAGAGACCAATCCCGACGCAACCGGCCAAAGCGGCCCCGATTGCCGGCTTGACGTGCGGAATGATCGGAATGCGTTTAATCAATCCGTGCAAGCCATAAAAGACCTTGATATAGAGCACTCCGACCGCAGCGAGAATCACCGCCAGGGCCGCAAACGGAAGGAGTTCGAGCGTCGGGGCGGGCGCCAGATCCTCACGCAACGCGAACAGCGGTGCATACCGAATCTCGCCTGGCAGCGACAGGCAGTACACGCTGTAACCGATGATCGACGCGGTTGCCGCTGGAATGACGACATCTGCCTCGAAGTCGGATTCGCTATACAGGATCTCGGCGGCGAACAGGGCTCCGGCCAGCGGCGCGCGAAAGATGGCGCCCACGCCGGCCCCCATTCCGGCCGCCAGCATGATTCGCCGGTCACGCGTCGACAGTTTGAGCCGGGTCGCCAGAACCGAACCGAACCCCGCACCGATCTGCGCAATGGGCCCTTCGCGGCCCGCCGAACCGCCGGTGCCAATTGTGATCGCGGAGGCGAGCGTCTTGATCACGGGAATTCGCCAGCGGATCAATCCTCGCTTGTTGTGAAAGGCGTCGATCGCGGCATCCGTGCCGTGCCCTTCCGCGTCCGGAGCAAATGAATAGACCAGCAATCCGGAAAGCAAACCACCGACCGTCATCACCGCAACGATCAACCAGGGTTGGGAGACAACGCCCGCTCCCAGGCCATGCTCGAACAGTCGATGTTCCCCCACGGCTTCGCGCGGCGCATACGCGGCAAAGTGGACGAGGGACGAATGGATGACCACCTGACCTGCAACGTCAAACAGGATCGCACCGATGCCGGCAACGATCCCCACCAGGATCGACAGCACGATCCATTTGCCGGACGCTTTGACGTCGATCGTTCGCAGCGCTTTCCGAAGTCGATACACTGAGCCGTTTCTCCAAGGGATGCTCTTCGTCAAAGCAGAGAAGCCCTACGGCCGCGTTCGACCGTCTCCTGACTTGATCGCGATTGTCGAAGACCGGCTGCGAGATGCAAGTCTCCTGCGGGCAGGATCTTCAGAGATCACTGGGTTTCAAGTGAAATCCACGTCGTGTTAGACTTTGCGAAAAGCCTGATTGGACTTGTCATTCAGAGGACTCCGAAATGGTGATGACTTGGCCGAAGAGTGCTGGCCTCCGATTGGCCGGTGGGTTCCTGGTGATGGCTGTCACCACCACGTCATCGGAAGCTTTTGAGCAGCAAAGCACACCCACGGTTCGTGTCGCCGGAATCGTCCTCAAGTGGCTGCGGACGAATAAGGACGCGAATATCGAGCGCGCGGAGAAACTGATTCGCGAGGCGGCTGCGGGCGGTGCGCAGATTGTCTGCACCACCGAGTGCTTCCTGGACGGTTACGCCATCGCCGATAAGTCCATTCCGCTCGAGGAGTACCGAGCCCTCGGGGAACCAGTTCCCGGCGGCGCCTATTACGCCAGGTTGGCCGCGCTGGCGGATGAACTCGACATCCACCTGGTGGCCGGTCTGCTCGAAGCCGACGGGGACCTGCGCTACAACACGGCCGTCTTGCTCGGTCCGGATGGTTCGCTCCTCGGGAAGTATCGCAAGCACAAGCTCGATCACGAACTCGTCCGCAACACGCCGGGGACGGAATACCCTGTCTTCAAGACAGTCTACGGAAATGTCGGGATCATGATTTGTGCGGATCGCCGCGAGCCGGATCTCGTCAAGCAGTTGTGCACGAATGGCGCCGACATTCTCCTCTGTCCGTCGGGGGGCATGTTTGGCCCGCAGCGCAACGACCCGATCGTCCAGTCGCGATCACTGGAAAACGGCAAGCACATCGTATTTGTGCATCCGGCCGAGTTTCTCGTCACGTCACCGGACGGAGAGATCGCCGATCGCACGATTCTCGGCGATCGCCTGGAGGTTGACGCGGCGGATGTGGGGCGCGATGTCGACAGCAGTCGCGTGTTCTATTTCGAACTGCCCGTCAAGCCGTAAACGGCTGCACTACTGCTGCTGCCGGGGTTCCAGAATTCTCAGTCGGCGACAAAGTGCAGCTTCAGACTTCGCAGGACTGACTGCGCCCGTCGCTGGAAGTCCTGGTTACGGAACGTCGTGGTCATGGGACGGATGTTGACCTTCACCAGCGACCGACGGGCCGTCGCCCGCTGCCAGGTAGGCAGGTCGTTGCCGGGCTCGGCGAAATCCAGCCGCACCGACACCGGCCGCCGTCGCTCGTCCCCATTCCACCATCGGGAGTACCACGGGCGACCAAGCCGCAGCACGACATGCTCTTCAGAAATCTCCAGAATTTCGGCCCGTTCGTCCTCAATGAATCCGATGAGCTTCAGCAGCAGCATGCCGCCGATCTTGCACGCTGCAAACTGACTGGAGACCGCCTGCTCACTCGGTGCACGCTCTGTCGGCTGGTCAAGTTCGAAGTGCGCGGTGACAGGGGCGATGTCCGGGAGGCAGGTGGCGGACTCAGGCATATGACACTCGACAAAGGCGGGAGAATCCGGAAGAAAACGAAGAGACAGCGAGTGATGCGACCTGCGTGCCAATCACGTGCAAACTGCCGTCCACGCCGGTCACGAGAAATAACCTTTGTCCGGACAATGGATTCCGTGCGAAACGCGACCGTTATTGGCAAGGCGTCGTCGGTGCGATGTTGCATTCAATCCTCAATTCTGTTTCCGAATGGCAACATGCTGAGTGCCGGGACGCAGCCATTCACGCGAGTGTTCATCGACAACTTACTACTGGCACGCATCCCACGAATCGGCCGTCGGGCTTGCGTTGAAGGTGATGCAGCAATGATTGGCACGACGGGGCGACGAGAAACCAATCCCCACATCGGGGGATCCCCGATCCTCCCTCGGGGCTTCTCCGGTCTTCAATCGGGTTGGCGTGGGCTAGAGTCCGCCTTTCCTGCACGACGTGCAAGGAACATTGAGAAGGTGTTCGCCCACTCGTCGGGGCGGAGACGTCATGATTCACGAGCAGAGGATCGCCGAGGGCGCCTCGAAGACTCTCGTTGCCGCTTGGTTGATCCAATGTCGTGTCCACGGGAAGCAGGCGTGTCACGGACGTTTTCCCTTGCCACGGACGGTATGCGGCGC
>JAHBXU010000440.1 GCA_019636315.1 Planctomycetaceae bacterium
ACCACTGATTGAACCGTTGTCCGGTCTCTACGAATGGTATCACCATTGGTCGCAGGGTCAGCTTCCGGGAGTGCTCACGCCCTACCGTGCGGCCGCCCTGTGGAAGCCGCTGCGCTATACGAATGCCAAGGCGAAGACGCACCTCCATTGGCGGCCCGACGTTTCCTTTCCCGAGGCGTTTCGACGGTGTCTTGAAACCGAGGAAGCCGCCGGCTGATCGATGAACATTCTATTCTTCAGCGACATATTCCCCGATGCGGACCATCCATCGCGAGGGACGTACAACTATGAGTTGTGCAAAGCTCTTGCGGCTGACCATTCCGTACGGATCATAGCGCCGCGGGGATGGACTGAGGCAATTCCGTTCCGTTGGAGCGGGGCACGTTACCGCCCCCGCGCGGACCACGATGGACGCGAGTTGCCGACGTCCTTTCCCACGTACTGGTACACCCCCAAGGTGCTTCGACAGCACTATGGCAGCTTCCTATGGCGATCGGTGCGTCGCACGGTTCAGAAAATGAATCGCTCCTTTTCGCCGGACGCGGTGCTCAGCTACTGGGCACATCCAGATGGTGAAGCAGGCCTGCGGGTCGCACGACAGCGCGGGGTTCCCGCGGCGGTGATCGTCGGCGGGTCGGATGTGCTGCTTCTGCCGCAATGCCCCAAGAGAGGGGCTCGTGTACGCCGCGTGTTGCAGCAATCCGACGCGGTGATCACGATCAGCGAAGGACTCCGAGACGCGGTGATCGATCTGGGAGTCGATGCCGGTCGCGTACACACAATCCGCCAGGGGATCAACCCGAAGCTGTTTTTCTCGGGCGATCGCTCTACGATCCGCGCACAACTGGCCGCATCGCAACCGCCACTGGCGGGAGTTCGGCCATTGCTCCTGTGGGTCGGACGCATGGTGCCGGTCAAGCGGCTCGACTGGTTGCTCGCTGGTGCTGAGGAACTCCGGCGGCGCGGACGCGACTTCATTCTGTGCCTCGCCGGCGACGGTCCGTTGCGAAGGGAAATGGAGCAGCTGACGGCTGACCTGGGTCTGGCCAGTTGCGTGCACTTTGCCGGTTCGTTAGCTCCGGAGTCGATTGGTGATTGGTATCGCGCGGCCGATGTGACGGTCCTTTCCAGCGAGTCCGAGGGGTTGCCGAATGTTCTCCGCGAATCACTGGCCTGCGGGACGCCGATCGTGTCGACCGACGTGGGGAGCGTGAAAGAGATTGCCGATCGTCGAACATCGGTCCTGACGCCGCCGGGCGATGCTGCGGCCCTGGCGGACGCGATCGAACGGGTTCTTGATGGTCCTTATCAGACGTCCGCCCGGGAATCGCTCACACGCACGTGGAGCGATATGGCTGCGGACGTCGCAAGGCTGCTTGAGGATTGTCGCGTCCAACGGTCAACATGGCCGACCTCACAGACCATCGCACATCAACCGAGAAAGACATCGACCGCTCGCCGCGCGCTGTTCGTGTCGTATCTCTTCCCGCCCGTGGGGGGCGTGGGGGTGATTCGGGTCGCCAAGTTCATTAAGCATCTGCCACGGTACAATTGGCGGTCGTCGGTGCTGACCGTGAAGAATCCGTCAGTGCCGCTGTTCGATGAAAGCCTGTTGGGAGACGTTCCCCCTGGCACGATGGTGTGCAAGGCGCGCACCATCGAGCCGGGGTATGCGTTCAAGTCGACCGTGGCGAGCGATGTCGCATCTCCTGCGTTGATGTCTCGCATCAAGTCCGGCATGAAGGGAATGCTCAAGCGACTGGCCAACGCCGCGCTGCTGCCGGATGCCCAGATCCTGTGGTATCCCTTTGCCGTCCGCGCGGGACTTCGGCTGCTCCGCGATGTGCCGCACGACGTGATCGTGGCATCGGGGCCTCCGTTCACCAACCTGCTGGTGGGCGCCGCCCTGTCTCGCAGAACCGGGCTGCCGCTGGTGCTCGACTACCGGGATGAGTGGGACATCAGCAACTCCTATTGGGAGAACAAGCGACCGGGACGCGTCGCGCACTGGATTCAGCAGCAGATGCAGCGATCGGCCATTCGCGCGGCAGCGGCGCTCGTCGCCACGACGCCCTCCAGTGCGAAATCCCTCGGGCAGCTTGTGGCAAGATGCGGTCGGAACGTGCCGTCTCTGCCAATTTACAATGGTTTCGATCCAGCCGATTATCCTCAGGCGTCAACTCCCCGGCAGAAGTTCGACTACGGCAATGGGACGGATCGGTTTCGAATCTCGTTCACGGGGACTCTCTGGGAACTGACCTCGCTGGAACCGTTTGTCCACGGTATCGAGCGCCTGGTGCAGCGTTCTCCGGCTCTTGCCGAGCGGCTCGAAGTCGTCTTTGCCGGACGGTGGGCCGGTCGGCAGGACGACTGGCTCCATCGTTTGGAGCGTCTGCCGTGCCATGTCGTGCGACTCGGATACCTGGAGCATTCACAAGCGATCCAGTTAATGATGACGTCCGACGCTCTCCTTCTGTTGTTGAGCGATGTGCCTCATGCGGATCGTGTCATCTCGTCGAAGGTTTTCGAGTATATGGGGGCCCGTCGACCGATCTTCGCGATCTCTCCAGCCGGTGATCAAACGGACGTGTTGCGCACGCACCCCGCATCGGTGATCTGTTCGCCGCGTGACCCGGACGGGATTGCCGAAGCACTCGCCGTCCTTCTGGAGGAACATCGCTGTGGGGTCCATCGAACGATCGAGGACGGCGACGCAGGCCGCTTCGAACGCAGCGCTCAGGCAGAACAACTGGCGGCATTGCTCGACACGCTCGCAAGTGTTCGTCATCGGGACGCAGCGCCCGAACTGGGAGTCACTCCGAATGATTGCAGCGAGCGCGGCGTCGGTCATTCGATCATCACACCTTCGTTGACGCGCTTCCATTGAGCCTGTTCCGACAAATCGTGAAGAGAATGCTGGCGGCAACCGTGCCCTGCAATCGACTGCTCCTGGCGGGGCCTCGCGATCGGGTGGTCCGTGACCGCAACTCGGTGCGTCGAATTGCACTCACGTTTGACGACGGACCTCATCCGGAGTGGACCCCCGCCGTGCTGGAGGAGTTGTCTCGCGCAGGATGGACGGCGACGTTCTTTGTGATCGGCGAGCGTGCTGAGCGGCATCCTGACCTTGTGCGACAGATCGTCAAAGAGGGGCATGCGATTGGGAATCACACGTTCACGCATGGTTCACCGTCAGAGACATCGAGCGCGGACTTTCTGAATGAAGTGAAGTGCACGAGTGACCTGATCGCTGAGTTGACGGGACTACGGACCACGCTTGTGCGTCCGCCGCTCGGACGTTTGACAGGAAGCAAGCTCTGCGGGCTGTGGGCCGCGCAGCAGTCGGTGATCCTGTGGAATGTCGACCCAAAAGACTTTGCGATGACGCAGGCATCGCAAGCCGCAGCGTGGACGGACAGGTATCACCCTAGTGCCGGAGATGTCGTCCTGTTGCACGACCGTCTGGGCTTTGCTGCATCAATCGTCGGATCGCTTGCCAGGCAACACGGGCCGGCGCTGCAGTCCGTCGCCCTGACGGACTGGCTGCCGAAGGGGAACATGCGTGTCACCTTACGATCGCCGGCTGCGGCTTGGCCGCCGGACCTGGCTTGCTCGTTGACCGGTCAAGAGGTCCATCCCTGAGAGGCCGGTCATCGACGCCATTGATGGGGGCCATGCGGCACCGGACGCGTTAGCAACGATTGGAAAACCTGGTGATTCCCAGGTTCGCCCTCGCTGACGCTTCGGGTTTCTGACAGTCTCAACGACGCGGCAGGTCAGACAACCGTTCTCTGCGTATGCCAGAAGCTGAACGTCCGATGAACTTCGTCACATTGATGTATCACAACGTATGTGATCGCGCTCCCTGTGGATCGCGATGGCCGGGTTATGACAACATCAGCCCGTCCGTCACCGGTTACTTTGCGGATCGTTCCTCATTTGTGCGCCACTGCGAGTTGCTCGCCGCCAGCCGACAGGCGGTGAAATGGTGTGACCTGCAGGATGAGCTGTCCGGCCGGCCGATCTCGACGATGACGTCGAGCTTTCCGTCCCATCTCCCGCGCGTTCTGTTGACGTTCGATGACGGCTGGCGAGGGGCTGTTGAAATCGGTGGACCGTTGCTGGAAAAATTTGGATTGCAGGCGCTGTTGTTCGTGACGACGGGACTGATCGGTCATCGGCATTTCATCGACCGGCGATTCCTTGAGCAGGCTCAGGATGCGTTCGTCGTCGGGTCGCATGGGGTGACGCACCGCCTGCTGGCCGAACTGCCTGATGTGGATGTGCGCACCGAGCTCAAAAATTCCAAGTCCTGTTTGGAGGACCTTCTGGGGCGCGAAGTGGATGTCATCGCTTACCCCGGCGGGTCGTTTGACCGACGCGTGCTGCGGATGACGCATGAAGCGGGCTACAAATACGTGTTCACCTCACGGCCGCAGGTGAATCGGAGATCGACCGGCGGCACGGGTATGGGGCGGCTGGCCGTCAAACAGGGAACGCCCCTCGACACAATCGATCGCTGGATCCGCGGCGATCTCCTCAGCGAACGCATGCGCTCCCAT
>JAHBXU010000441.1 GCA_019636315.1 Planctomycetaceae bacterium
GACTATCACCCGGACCATCGTTACACCTCGCAGCTCGTGTGCGATGCAGCCTATATGGTCATGGTGCCGGCGATCGTGCCGGACGTCCCGGCCCTGCGGCATAACCCGGTGATCGCCTATCTGCCGGACTTGTTCGAGCGACCGTATCGGCTCGCGCCGACAGTGGTCGTGGATATTGAACCTGTTCTCGATCAGGTGATCTCGATGCTCGCATGCCACGTGTCACAGTTCTATGAATGGCTGCCTTATGTGCTGGGCGTTCCCGAACCGGTGCCCAGCAGCGAGGACGAGCGACGAGCATGGCTCACGCGTTTCTATCTGCCCCGCATCGCTCCGCTGGCCGACCGCCATCGGGATGTCGTCGTCGCGACCTATGGTGAGGAACGCGGCTCTCAAATCCGCTACATCGAAGCCTTTGAGCCATGTGAATACGGCTCACCGCTTGATGCCGCAGCGAAAAAGCGCCTCTTTCCGTTTGTCCCCTAGATTGTCGTCCCATCAATCGCTTCATGGGACGCACCGTATTCGCCTGCGTTCCGGACGCAATGGTCATCCCTGTTGCAACGGCCGCACGCGTTGCGGTGTCTCGACGCGAGGCAACTGCACCAGTTTGTGTCAGCGCGGCACATCGTTCCGGTCGATCCCGAGGAGAAAGCGCTCGCGAGACCAGCGATCACGGCTTGTGAGTGGAGGGTTTGTGCCGGTACGATGGATCGGATCGGCTCATCCCGTTCGACGCGGACAATGACCGTCCGCAGCCAGTGCATGGACGGCTCTCCGGACAACGGGTGAGTCCTTTGCCCTTGATTTGTCATCCAGACTCAGTGGGGCAATCGATTCATGTTGATTACTCAGAGGAGTCCTGTCGTGAGTCGAACCGGCTATGCCCTGATGTCCCTGACCGCCGCCATCCCGGGGGCGCTCTTGTTTGTGCTTCTCGTCTGGGCGTTCCTGCAACATGCCGGGTCGATGCCGGGAATGCTGGCCGTGGTCGCCGGCATCACCCTGCTGATTGCTGCGATGCTGACGGTGACTCCGGTGGGGATCCTGCTGTTCGGCGGACCGAAGGCCGCGAAGAGTCGTGGTGCAGCTGCCGCCGCCGCTCCGAAGGGAGCCAAATCGAAGACGCAGCCGGAACGTGACGAGAGCTTCGTCGCCGACGACGAGGAGGACGCGGAGCAGGTCGATGATCTGGACGAAGACGACTGGAACGAAGGCGACTCGGCTGTGGACTTCGACAGTGCGGATTATGCAACTGGCGACGAGTTCGAGTTCGACGACACGATCACCGGCGAGAGTGAAGCAGACTTCGACTTCGACGATCGTCCGAAACGCTGAACCGGTCGTGAATCCCCCAGGTCTCCGCTGACTCCCATTGGCTGCAAAACGGATCTGGCTGCACGCATGAGCGAGCCTTCTTCTGCGATTGCGTCATTGCTCGGGCGTGTGCCGAGCGGCTTGTTCGTTCTCACCGCGAGGAATGCCGACGGAGAAGAGACCGGTTTGCTCGCCAGTTGGGTGCAGCAGGCGGGGTTTGATCCGCCGGTGCTGACTGTCGCGGTGAACAAGAAACGGTTTGTGCATGACTGGCTGGCCGCCGTTCCCCATCTGGCGTTGAGCGGCATCGGTGAAACGCAGAAAAACCTCGTCGGTCATTTCGGCCGCGGGTTTGAACCGGGGAGCCCGGCGTTTACAGGGCTGCAGGTTGAGCACACCGGCAAGGGGGCGCCCGTGCTGGTGGAGGCGATTGGCTGGATGGCCGGCGACGTGCTCGATTCGATGGATGTGGGAGACCACATCGTCTACGCGATCCGCATCACGGAGGCTTCCGTCGGGCCGCGGCTCGAGTCTGAGAAACCCTGGGTGCATCTCCGCAAGAATGGGCTCAATTACTGAGCCGCGCTGCCTTTCGCTCTGTCGCCCGATTGGCGCGCTCCACTGCGCCGCCGGACAGCTTCGACGTTGCCCCGGCCGAAGCCTTCCCGGATGACGCCAGCGGATGCCTGCAATGCGTCCGCACGCTTCAGCGCCGCTTGGCCGACTTTTGTTCAATCGTCACAATCGGCAAAGTCGATACAACCGATAACGGTGAACTCTCCGTCGGTCTCGCCGCAGTGTCCAAGTCACGTTGCTCGTTGACGTAAACTCATGCAGCGATTGATCCTCATTGGCTCGACCGTCCTGCTGAGCGTGGTCCACAGCGCGGGATCGTGGCAGGCGGATGCCGCCGGTGGCGAGAGCCGTCATGCTGTCGGAACCTCTGTTGCGGAACCGCCGCTCGACCGGGATTGGGTCCAGGTCAGCGGTCTGCTGAATCGGAAATGTCTCGCCTGCCATCTGGTGGGGGAATACCCCATTCCTTTTGCCGATCACCGTGCGCTCGTCAATGCGCGGACCAGCGACGGCGAACTGCTCATCGTGCCGGGACAGCCGCAGGATTCGCCGCTGTTTCAAAAAACCTGCTGGAACTTCAGTGGCGAACCGGGGTCTGAGTTTCCGGACCAGCCGGAGATGCCGGCGGACGACGAAGGCGAGTGGCTCACGCCCGGTCAGATGGAGTTGTTGGCCCGCTGGATCTGCAAGGGGGCGCCGAAATTTGCCGGCGGTGGAAGCGTGAGGCCGCTGTCCGAAGTGGATTTCCCCTCCGCACACCAGTGCAAGGGATGCCATCCCAAACAGTTCGACGAGTGGTCGCGGTCGCCGCACGCCTATGCCCAGAAGAGCCCGGTGTTTGAAGCGTTCACTCTGACCATGTTGGAGCGGACGAGCGGCACTGTGGGAACCTTCTGCACGCGGTGCCATACGCCGCAGGGCGTGGCGCTCGGAGAGACCGGTCTGACGCGAAACAGGCATCGGTCGCGATTGGCGATGGAGGGCATCACCTGTGTGGTCTGTCACCGCCGGTCTCATAAGCACGGACGTGTCAATGTGCAGTTCTTCATTCAGCCTGGTGAACTGATGACGACCTGTCAGTACGGGCCATTCGACGATCCCGTCTATACCGAACAGGAACGCCATCCGGCCGAAGGCCAGGCATTCATTCGCACGAGCATGTTCTGTGGCAGCTGCCACGATGTGACAAACCCCGAGGGTCTGCGGCTGGAAGAGGCGTTTTCGGAATACCGCAACGGCCCGGCCGCCGCGAAAGGCATCACCTGTCAGGAATGTCATATGGGGCCGATTCCGGGCGTCCCCGTGAAACCGGACGACCGGCCGTGCGGATATGCGGCCGTCGTTCCCAATGCCGATCCCAGCCAGTTGCGGTTGCGGCCGCTGACCAATCACTCCTTCTGCGGGCCAGACTACTCGCTTTTGCCGGACACCGAGTACCCGCACAAGCTCGATTGGATGTATGAATTCGACTATCGCGATGAATCGGTATTAAACGACTACCAGCGGCGGACGCTGCAGGCTCTGCGGGAGAAGAATCATGAACTGCTGGCCATCGCCACGGTCGACCGCTATCGGTTGTTGCGGAACGCGGCCCGCGTGCACGCTGCCGCTCCCAGCCATGTGGCCTGCGGCAGCAAGGTGACGGTGGACGTCGCCGTCGAGAGCATTTTCGAGGGACACAACTTCCCGACCGGTTTCACCGAGGAACGACAGGTCTGGGTGCAGGTGTTTGTGTATGACGCCGCGGGACGTGTGCTGTTTGCCTCCGGCGATTTGGATACCAACAACGACCTGCGTTATGTCCACAGTTACGACGTGTCGACCGGTCTTCTGGAGCGGGACCGGTCGTTGATGCACTTTCAGTCTCTGTTCCTGTTGCAGACCGATCGCGGAACCGAGCGAGCCGTCGTCATCCCGGTCCAGCGTGATCAGCAGCAGGTCAATTTGATGCGGCCCAGCACAACCATCGCCGGAGCGCGCGGACGGCCGGGGACGATGCGCATTCAGAAATCGAATCTGCCGCCGCTCGCCACCCGCGAACGGGGATATCACTTTGTCGCGCCCGATCGACCTCAGACCTGCACCTACCGCGTGCGATTGTTGTACCGGCACCTGCCCCCGCATCTGCTCGACAAGGTGGGCGTGCCGCAACTCAAGCCGCTGCTGGAGATCGTCACCATCGATGAAAAGGTCGGCACGATCGAGGTCGGCTCAGTCGTGCGGCTGACTGGATCGGGACCGTAAGGAGTGACATCCGTGACGGCCGGTCCCCCTTGTGATCGCGATTGCCGCGCCATCGAACGGTCCGTTCGGTCTGCGCGCTGCGCGGCCGGCATCCTGTTCTTGGTTGCGGCTCTCAGTCACTTGGCATCCGCGCAGGAAGCAGCGCCGTTGGGACCCAGTCTGTTGCCCCCGTCTGCCGAAGCTTACCGCACACGCATTACCGACCTCGACGACGATGTCGGGAGATCCTCTCTGGATCTCCGCGAAGACTTGCCGGCGGATTCTGACGAACCGAGCGATCCCTCGTCTGTGGCGTATCCCGTTCCGGGCAGTCCCGAGTTGTTGTTTCGCGATGACGTTCCTGCCGCCCAGGTGTTCCGTTTTCCTCCCCCCGTGACTCCGCACGGACCGCGCTCGGATCCGGTGTTCAATCCT
>JAHBXU010000442.1 GCA_019636315.1 Planctomycetaceae bacterium
ATCTGAACTTTCCCAAGCGGGATTACGTCGCCGACACGGACGCGCGGCAATGGCGGCGAGGTGTCTACATGCATTGGCAACGGACATATCTTCATCCAATGCTCAAGGCGTTTGATGCACCAAGTCGCGAGGAGTGCACCGCCCAGCGGCCACGCTCCAACACGCCTCTCGCCGCGCTCGTCCTGCTCAACGATCCGTCGTTTATCGAAGCGGCACGCGTGTTTGCCGAGCGGATTCTGGCCGATGGGGCCGATACGGATGACGTGCGACTGGACCAACTGTTCCGCCGGTCGGTCTCACGGACGCCGGATGCGGTCGAGCGTGATCTCCTGCATCAAATGCTGGCGGAGAGCCGCGCCCATTATGCGGTGCACCGAGACGCGGCGCAGGAACTGGTGAACGTCGGCTTGCAGCAACCCGGAGCAATAGACCCTGTCGAACTGGCCGCGTGGACGTGCGTGGCACGCGCGGTGCTCAACCTGAATGAAACAATCACACGCCATTGAGGTGCACGAAGCCTTGATTCAATGTTCAACGTGATCTTCAGAGCCCGGAGCGTTAGTCCGGTCGCTCACGCTCCGGGCTCTGAAAGACACGCGTGAACATCGTCCCCTGCAGACACTGGTTTGGAATCACCGCATGATTGGTCTCGAAGATCACGTGAAACGTCGCACGTTTCTGTCTCACTCGGGTGTGGGGCTGGGAGCGCTCGCGCTTTCATCCTTGCTGCAAGGCGAGCACGCCGCGGCCGGAGGGGGCGACGCAGAGACGGGATTCCGCGGGCTGCCCGGCTTGCCGCATCATCTCCCCAAAGCCAAGCGGGTCATCTTTCTCTATATGTCGGGCGGACCGTCGCATCTGGAGACGTTTGACTACAAGCCCAAGCTGGCGGAGATGCACGGGCGACCGATGCCCGAGTCCTTCACTCAGGGGCAACCGATCGCCCAACTGCAGGGGCAGGAACTGAAATGCCAGGGGCCGCTCACCACGTTTCGGAAGTACGGCGAAAACGGGCAGGAGATCAGCGACTTTCTGCCGTGGCACGGCAAGATCGCGGATGACATCTGCATCATCCGTTCGATGGTGACGGAACAGATCAACCACGACCCGGCGCACACTTTTATGAATACCGGCACGGCCATCAGCGGTCGGCCTTCCATGGGATCGTGGTTGCTCTACGGACTGGGAAGCGAGACCCGCGACCTGCCGGGGTTTGTCGTCATGACCAGCTTCGGCGGACGCAACCCGCAACCGATCGCCTCGCGCCAATGGGCGGCCGGGTTCCTCCCCAGCCGTTATCAGGGTGTCGAGTTCAACGCCGCGGGCGATCCGGTGCTGTATCTCGGTCGTCCGCCCGGCATCACACTCGCGCAGCAGCGGCGACTCGTCGACACCGTCAATCAGCTCAACACCCATCGCAATGCGGCGCTCGACAATCCGGAGACCCTCACGCGGATTGCCGCCTATGAAATGGCGTTTCGGATGCAGACGTCCGTGCCGGAGTTGATGGATGTCTCGGATGAGCCTCGGCACATTCTCGACATGTACGGAGCCGTGCCGGGCGATGGTTCGTACGCCTCCAATTGCCTGCTGGCCCGGCGTCTGGCCGAGCGGGGCGTGCGGTTTATCCAGCTCTATCACCGTGACTGGGACCATCACGGCGACCTTGTGAATTACATGAATGTCTGTTGCGGGCTGACGGACAAACCGACCTGGGCGCTGCTGACCGACCTCAAGCAGCGGGGCATGCTGGAGGAGACGCTGATCATCTGGGGGGGTGAGTTTGGACGGACTCCCATGTTTCAGGGGAAAGGGGGCGTCGGACGGGACCACCATATCAAAGGCTTTTCGATGTGGATGGCGGGGGGCGGCGTTAAGGGAGGCATCACTCACGGCGCGACCGACGAGCTGGGCTACAACTCCGTCGACAACATCGTCCATGTCCGCGATTTGCACGCGACGATGCTCCACCAGTTGGGCATCGACCACAAGCGGTTCAGCGTCCCCTATCAGGGCCTCGACATGCGGCTCACCGGCGTCGAAGAAGCACGCCCGATCCGAGAGATCCTGGCGTGATCGAAAGGTCACCCCAAGCGACAACAGGGGACGGGGTCATGCGTCTTTCACGCAGGGACTCCCTACACACGCTTCGGGTTCCGGAATCCGCGGCATCGCAAAGACAAAGCCAGCGACCCCTTTGCCTCGCGCAGCGGCGACTCACGCGTCGCTGACACTACGCAGCCCGTTGGATCGGAAGCGGAGCGGGTGTGGACTTCGGAGATGCGTCCGTCGCACTCGCCAGTTCCTGCAGTACGCGGCATCGCCACGCGAACATGCACAGCGCGAAGAACGTGTAGAAGTAGAACTCCTGAATCTCGCTGGGACGCGGGAGTGCAGCCCAGCCGGAAGCTCCAAGCATGCGGGGCGCCCGCTCCAGCAAGCGGACTGCTTCTGCCAGCAACGCAACCGGCAGGACGTTCGTCGGCGGGAGCAACACGCGCCACGCCGGGGGCATGCGAACGTTCGACAGTCGATCCCACAGCGGCCAGAAGATTCCAAACAGGATGACCGTCAGTTCGACAACGGCTCGCGGTTTCTGATCGGCCCAGGAGCCGATGTTGTGCAGATTGGTTTCGTGCTGGTCGTTGAGCTCGCCCCAGGACTCGGGGGTCGACCATCCCACGTAATGCTGTCCCCAACTGGCTTCTTCGCCGGCGATGACCGCACAGAGCAGTGCGAGTCCGCCCATGCACAGGGCGACCCGCCCCAATCCTGCCCGCCGAATCGCCGCCATCCGCCCTCTCCCTGCGAGCGTTACGACGCCGATTCCCACCGCGGTCAACAGAACGAGCACCTGTCCGACCTCGAGCGGTCCCTGCTCACTCCACAACCACAGGACGAACTGGGGCGTGCCCGCATAGTATCCCGCGGCCATCAGCAATGGCATCGCGATGAGGAATCCCGTCAGTCGATGGACACCAATGGGAAGCAGTTCCGTTGAATTGGACATGCCGCAATTCCGCCAGTGGACTCTGGATAGGCCCGATCGACCGAGCTGATTCAACCGTTCGCGCCGCGAATTATTCAGAACCCCGGCGATGTGTAAATAGCAATCGCCGCAGTGCACGCCCCGATGGCGGACTACGTCACTTTGGAATGCGCTTGACGAGAGGCGTTGTTCTGAGCCGTGGGACTATTATTCCCGTCCTCGGATTCGCGACGGCTATCGGGGATATGCAACGGAGAGCGACGTCATTGAACTCTTCGCCGCACGCTTCCGATCACCTGATTACGGATTGTCGATGAACCAGGTGCCCCGTGAAGACCGCTGCCTCCTTGCCCAGTATGGCCGCCGCCATCGTTCCGGTTGACCGCCGGACACGACCACGGCAGGACATTCCTGCCGCGGTTGTGCCGATAGGGCATTCGGGCCAATCCGCCAAGCTGGTGACGGCGCGCATTCTGAACCTGTCGGTGGCCGGCGCCAAACTGAGCTGCGACGCCCCGCTCGATGCCGATCGCATCTGGCTGGCGTTCACCACCGAACGCCGCATGACTCTTGAAGCGGAGATTATCTGGTCGGACTTTGCGACCAAGGGCCCGCACGAGGTCGTGTATGGCGTCAGCTTCACCCGCATGCTCAGCGAGGCGGAGTTTACGCGACTGGTCGAGACGTTGACGGCCCAGGGACAACAGCCCCACGAAGTCGCCCCCTCGGCGCGAGAACGGGAAGAATCCCTGTTTTCACTGTTCCGCGGTCACTCCCCCCAAGGCGCCAAGCCTCGCAACACCATCTGACGGCCCCTGATCCCGTGGGATCGCGGCTGCGATTCGACCGTGGCTCCATCGTCCGTCGGGGTTACGTATCGAGCTCGACGTTCCAGAACGCTTCGTTGACGAACTTTTGCCAACTGTCGATCCGCACTCCGTCCGCGGCGTAAAAGGGACGCCAGTTCGGCCGTTCGGGCGCCTTGCGAAGCTTCATGCCTGCCTGTGTCGGGGTGCGGTCCGCCTTGCGTGAATTGCACTCGACGCAAGCCAACACACAGTTCTCCCACGTCGACGTGCCCCCCTGGGCGCGCGGCAAGACGTGATCGATCGTCAATTCGGCACTCCCCGGCTGATGCCCGCAGTACTGGCATGTGAACCGGTCTCGCTTAAACACGTTGCGTCGGCTGAAGGTGACCACATTCGTCGGAACGCGGTCGTAAGTCGTCAGCGTGATGACTTCCGGAACGCGCAGGCAGAAGCTGTTGGTCCGGAGTTGCAGTTCGTGCACCGATGGGCGCAGGCGCGACCAATCGTCCCAGGTGTATTGGCGAAAGTCCGCCGGATCGACGATGCGCGCGCTGCCTCCGAACACCTTCACCAATGCTCGCGCGACGGAAGCCACGCCCACCGCCTGCCAGTTACGATTGAGCACCAGAGTCGGACGCTGCAGCACGATCGCCGTCATCGACTAATTCCCTCCATTCGCCGTCGGAACTGGATCTCACCGCCGCCGATCCCCGCCCCGGCGAAGGCGGTGCGGCGGATTGCCTGAC
>JAHBXU010000443.1 GCA_019636315.1 Planctomycetaceae bacterium
GCGCCCCGCGGCTTCATAAATCCGCTTCATATGGGCCCGGTCTTCAAGAATGCCGATCTCGCCTGTCTGGTCGTCATAGGCATACATCTGGTACTCGTATAAGGCGCCGAGCTTGATGTTAAATTGTTTCAGCAGTGCACTGAATTCCTCGAACGTCGGATACCGGTTGTCCTGCGCGTACATCAGGTCGAGCTGATGCTTGAGCTGCGACAGGTAAATCGCCGATCCGGCAGCAAAGTACATCTGCGAGACGGCAGATAAATAGTCGTTGGCCGTGATACGGTTTTCGACTTCGACCAGCTTGTCGTTCTCCGCCATCGCCTTGTGCTTGTCGACAAGGGCCGCCTCGCGTTTGAGGAAGTGCGTGACGGTGGCCGGCTTTTCCTGGACCGGAGCGGCGGCCGGCTCCACCGGCGCAGCTGGCGCCGGTTCCGCGGCCGGTTCGGGCTCGGACTGAGTCAGGCCGAGGTCGCCGCATCCGAGCAGACTCAACAGTATGGCAACGGACGTCATCAATCTCATTTCGACTCTCCTTGAGCCAGGTGTTCGTTGAACCATGCGATCATCGCCTGCGTGGCGCGATCGTTATCCGCACCCTGAAAGCCGTGCGCGGCACCTTTGACCACGATGAGCTCGGACTTGACGTTCTGGGCCCCAAACGCGTCATGGATCCGCTCGCTGTTGCTGAGCGGAACGAGTTCGTCTTTGTCGCCATGCACGAGCAACGTCGGGGCGTCGTCCGCAGTGACGTGCGTCAGCGGCGAGACCGAATCCGCCAATGCGTGGTCGAAGTCGAGTGCGGGGAAGTTGGGAGTCAGATGGAAGAACTCATCCAACTTGGTCGGTGGAAAGTAGGCCACGACGGCCGCAACCCGGTTGCTCTGCCGGTCGATCTCGTCATCCGCATTGGCGTTCCCTTCATCAGACGTCGTCCCCAGCATGAGCGACAGATGTCCGCCGGCGCTCCCGCCGCACACTCCCAACCGGTTCGGATCGACCTGAAACTCGTCGGCATGCAATCGGATATAACGGACGGCGCGCCGCACGTCAGCGACGGCGTCCGGAACCTTGAAATATGGGCTGCTGCCGTGGCGGACGAGAAACAACGTGTACCCTTCATCGACCAGCGCCGAGAAAAAGCCGAACGGGCCTGCGGACTGCTTCACGACGGCCTCGGGGGGGAACCACATGGACACCCATCCGCCGCTGACCATGAACAGCACGCCGACATCCTTCCGCTTTTCCGTCGGCTGGATGACGTCGAACGTGAGGGCCATGCCCGCCTTGTGGCCATAGACGACATCGGCGGTGACTTCAAATTTCTGCTCTGCCGCGGCAGGCCGCGCAGAAGCGAGTCCCCACAAGACGACAAGGAGGACGGCCAGAGCGCTTGTCCGTGTAAGCATTGATGCTGCCCCAGAGGTGAGGTGGTTGGTCGGTTGAACTCCGTGCCGCCTTTGTTTTCCCGAGTGCGGTGTGGCCGCTGTTCTGCAATGACAATGGCCGCTCGGTCGGCAACATCCCAGCGCGGACACACCGACCGTGACAGTCGCGAGATTGTTTCGAGGCGACGTGCTGCTTTCTATCGTACCGCCATTGATCTATTGTGGGCAGTCAACTGGAGAGCCATCCCCAAGTGAGGGGGCACGCCCGGCTTTCAATCGCCTGTATCACCCGAGAATTCAGGGGCCATCGGCGATTCATGGCGGCTCCTCCAGGAGTTCAGGGAAGCCTTGGCGCCGGGGGAGATTTGTCCGCAGATGTGATCCGGGACGTCCAAAGTGCGACCCTTGCAATGCTCGGGGTGCGACGCTAATTTCGCAAGGTATGAGCACCAAACCGATTCCGACGGATCCTGATGAGGACGACCTCCAATCTCTTGCCGAAGACTTGCTGGGGGTTAACCTGAGTTCGTCGCGGCTGGATGTGGAGCCGTTTGAGGTCGAGGAGTTTGATCTCGAAGACTTTGACGAACCGGATGACGAAGCTCCTCTGGAGGCGGCCGCGCCCGAGGAAAGCGCTCGGGAAGAGATTGCAGCGCCGGTTAGATCACGCGTCGAGTTGCCGGACGACGACGATGACGACTTCGGCAGCTCAATCTTCGAGGACGAAGACGTTCCCGACTTCAGTCCCGCCCCTGTGTCGAAGGAAGCTCCGGCCCTTCCGCTCGCCGCCATCGATTTTGAGATTGATGACGTTGACGAAGTCGATGAAGTCGAGTTGGAACTGGATGTTGCCGAGATAGGCGACCCCGACGAAGAGGAGCCGCTCGAAGATACGTACTGGGATGCACTGGGCGGATTCGACTGGAACGAAGAGTCGGATACGGCCGTTCGCGAGAAGTCGCCGCCGCCAGCCCCGGCGCCCGAGCCTCGTGCGCCGCAAGTCCGCCGTCCGTCCACGACACCGACCGAATCGATCGGTAAGACGGACCAGTTGCTTGATGACACCGACTTCGGAGAGGGGCTGGAGGAAGCGGATGCATCGACAGCCGCACCCAATGTTCGCGAGGAAGATTCGCCGCGGCGTTCGAGACGTCGCCGCGGCGGTCGCGGGCGGCGTCGGGACTCGAAGCCTCAGGAAGTATCGGCCGATTCTTCCGAGGTCCTGGACGCCGACTTTGAGGAAGCCCCGCAGGGTGACGATGAACTGACCGTGAGTGGAGACGATTTTGGGGCTGGTCTCGACATCGAGCCGGGAACATCCGCTTCAACTCCGGGGCGTTCGAGGTCCGGCCGGAGGCGCCGACGGCGGTCCAGGGACGGAAAACCTGGCGAGACGACAGCAGCGGCGTCGCAGGAGAAGGCGCCCGTTGCTGGCGACGATGTGTCCCACGATTTGGAATCAAGCGAACCGGAAGCCCTTGAATCGGATGACGGCGCCGTTCAGCCACAAAAGTATCGCGACGTCCCCACATGGGAGGAAGCGATCGGCTATCTTGTGCGGCACAGCACGAAGCGATCGGGGTCAGAAGGGGGTTCTGCCGAGAGCCAGCGCCGCGGTGGCCGGGGCAAATCCGGCTCGCGCCGAGGGGGCGGGAGCGGCGGTGACGGTGGACGGCGGGGCGGACGACGCGGTGGAGGGAGTGGCGGCGGCGGGGGCGGGAACGGCGGCAGCTGATCGACGGTTCCCTTGGTCCACAAATCTGTTCCACAAATCCGAAGTTGCGCGTCGGCGTTGAATCTCAGAACGACCAGTCGGTGTACAGTTTCGACTGAAACTCCCGCCATTCAGCGTGGTGTCGTCCGTCGGTGGAGCGGTCGACCAGGTCGCAGGTCCAGTTGTCCATGCGGCGAAGGCGGTCGGACAGCAGACGGACCAGATTCGTCACAATGACGAATGCCGCGTGAGGACTCTGCGCTTTCAGGCGGTCGAACGCGGCTGGGGTGATGCGGACCGTGTCGACATCGGTCATTGCGCGGACGGTCGCGGAGTGCGGCACGTCCTGAAAGAACGACATCTCTCCAAAGATCCCGCCCGGTTCCAGGATCGCGAGTTGTTGATGGCGATCTTCACCGCACATCCGGACGACTTCGCAACGGCCTCGCAGCACGGCCCACACACTCTGATAGGTCAGCCCCTGCTGCAGAATGTCGCTCCCGCTGGCAAATGCTTCCGATTTGACGAGTTCGAACACGCTGGTGAGTCCTTCGCGGTTTAACCCGTTGAACAAGGCACAGCATTCGAGGTCGGCGTGAGTTTTCGTCATGGTCGCGGTCGATCAAATCGTGAGAAAACAAGTCGAGAGAGCGAACGAAAGAGCGGGTACGGACAGCCGGATTTTCAGATGCCGCCGAGAACTGTTGCGCGGCCGACGCGGCCGATTCCCAGGATGTACGCGGCGACGCGAAGCGAAACGTGCTTCTCAGACGCGATCTTGAGCACGCGCTGAAAGCTGTCCACCATGATGCGATCGAGTTCGTCGCGGACGCGTTGCAGATCCCAGCGGAAGTGTTGTCGGTTCTGCACCCATTCAAAGTAGCTCACCGTCACCCCCCCGGCGTTGGCCAGGACGTCGGGGAGCACAATGATATTTCGCGCGTGCAGGATGTCGTCGGCTTGCGGGGTGGTGGGGCCGTTGGCCGCTTCGATGACATACTTGGCACGCACCGCGCCCGCGTTCTCCGACGTCAATACGCCGCCGATTGCGGCCGGGATGAGCACGTCGACCTCTGCGGCGAGCAGGGTGACGTTGTCGATCTCTACGGCGTCCGGAAAATTCGAGATGGTGCCATGCTCAGCCTGAAAGCGGAGCAGGGCGGGAACATCCAGTCCTTCCGGCCGATACACGGCTCCTGAGACGTCTGAGACGGCGACCACACGCGCCCCCATCTCATGCAGGAACAACGCGGCAAAACTCCCCACGTTGCCGAATCCCTGGATGGCGACGGTGGCCTCCTCCACGGGATGCCTCCGTTCGTTCAGCAGCGCCCGGGTCAAAATGGCCACTCCTCGCCCGGTGGCCTCATTGCGTCCATCGGCGCCGTGTAACTCAACTGGTTTGCCGGTGACGCACGCAGGATTGA
>JAHBXU010000444.1 GCA_019636315.1 Planctomycetaceae bacterium
CTCCTGGAGCCGGGAACGACATCGAACGCCCCTCCCTCTCCCGCGCCAGCCCCGTCCTATTACGAATAGGTTCGAGCGTCCAATCGACTGTTGAGTATGGGAATTGTCTTCGCTCGCCAAGTTGGAGCGGGCCAATCTCAGAATGTGCTGGAGGAGTGGAAGAAACGCGAAGCGGCGGAGAGGGATAACTTGCGGAACTGCTGCGATTCCCTCCCTGGCGAACACATCGAGCGGCGATTCTCCCGCGTTGACACAGTTTTCAGCAGGTCTCTCACCGCTGTGGTGCTTTGACGTCTCGGCGACATCCCAGAATGCCTGCGATGCACAAATGACGTCCGGAAGCGCGGCCGCTTGTCGAGATCGCGAATCCCTTCGATGGACGAGGTGCATCCGATCCCTCGGCAGCCGCGAAGACCTGATGGCGATGCGTTCGCAGGCGCTTTGTCTGACCACGCATTGATTACGTCGTGGATGATGTGATCCACAAACCTGGTCCTGCTGAGCGCGATCGCAACGGATTGAGCGGCCGCGTTGAAATCAGCATTCGCTCAGCCATAAGTCCAGAGAATGTCGAACGGGGGAGCTGGTTTTCGTCCGCTTTTGTCATGCCTCAAGCGGGCGGCGGATCCGTTGGTCTGGTTCGTTCCGATGTGCCGTGATCTCTCACAGAGACCATCCTGGGGTACTCGCGGGTGGTGAGGATTCGGGCCAATTGCCTTATCACAGGACCCGATCGAAGGCTTCAAGATTGCCCGCGGCTTCCTAACCGTCACAATTGGCAAACTTGGCGGCCTCTCCACCGTGGATGTGGGACCACATATGCTGGTCATAAGGGGCGACGGGCAACAGGAAAGCGGCAAACCCATCACGGCCCTGTGTCCATACTTGCTTCCGCCTTGTCGGAATGCTCTACTTGATACTCGCCGCCGTCGGAAACGACTCCTCAAGTCTTACTGAGGGAGCATACGAGCGGACTCCCGCGTGCGGTCCCGGTCCTTGTGCCCGCACAATCCATGATGAGCCAACTGTGTGTTCGTGTTTGCGATGAGGCACACGGAGTTGAAAAGGTCTATCAGCTCCGTCAGCCTTATGCGATTCTCGGGCCGGGAGCCGGGTCGGACATCGCTCTGCCGACAACCGGGAATGTGAAACCGCGGCGATTCTATCTGCAGGCCGTTGATGCGGGCGTGATCGCGGTGGAACTGGCCAGCCGTAAGGCCACGGCGACCCCTGCGGCAGCCAAGCTCATCGGCCCGGACAATCCGCTGCGAATTGGCCCCTATGCGATTCTGGCGGAACGCAGCATCGAACGGGTCTCTTCGGCGAAAGGACGACGCAACGGGTCACATCGGCTGGTCAATCGTCTGCTGGACGATACCTGGCTCTTCTTTGTCAATGGTCATAGTCGCGCCACACGAAAGTCCGTGCGGCACTTGCGGGAGACTTTGACGCTTATCGGTCGCAGCCGCCGCTGCCATCTGAAGCTCTCACATCCTCGCGTTTCCAGGTTTCAATGCAGTATTGTGCGATCGGGAAGTGAATTCTGGACAGTGGCCCTTTCCCGCCGTAATGAACTGCGCGTCAATGGTCATCCCGTGAAGAACAGCCGCCTGACTGTGGGGGATATTTTGTCCGTTGGTCCATTTCGAATGCAGCTGCAGCAGGGGGCGCGTCCCGGATCTTCGCCCAGCCTGCTGGTCAATGGTGACGTGGATCACGAGATCTCGGCCCGCCGCGCGGAAGACGTCCCGCGTGGGCTGACCGTGCGGGACAAGCCTCCGTCCGGCGAGTTGACGCACGACGTCTCCCTGGAATGGGAAACGGTCCGTTGTGCGTCAGACACGGATGTCATTTCATTAGTCGAGCAGTTCACGGCGGTGCAGCAACTGTTGATGGCGCAATCGCAGCAGCAGGCGGCCATGCTGCTGCATCTGATTCGCAACGTTCAGTCAAGCCAGGAGAGTCAACAGGCGCTTCTATTCGAACAGATCACAGCCATCCAGGGGATCTCGGATGAACTCCAGGCCTGGCGGGCCGAATTGGAGCAGCAGGCGACCCCACCGCGCTTGAACGACCATCGACCGCCATGCGTCGACACGACGCAGGCGATCGAAGGCGGACCAAGCCAGCCGGTTGAGCGCATCCCCAAGACCGCGGAGGAAATCCAGGCCCATGCGTCGTTGTCCGAGCGGATCAATTTCTTAGAGCGGGAGCGTAAGAGCATCGTGCAGAAAATCATTCGCCTGCTCCCGGGAACGTCTGGCGCAGACAGCTAAACAGCGGGTCTGGCCTTGGTCAATCGTTCAGCAATAATCTGTGCAGCAGGACGCCGCACGCGTCGCGGACTGATCACCGTCCGCCTTTCGCCGCGGCGTCGCTCTCCAGGAGCGCGGCACCGCGGTCATCAGTAAAACACGCCTCTTTTCGCGGGAAAGCGTTCATGGCACGATCCAGGAATCACGACAGGCGGCAGACGGCTTCAACGACCGCAACCATCGCCGACCATCTGGAAGAAGAGGACGACGGCGTGGAAAGCCGCATTCCGGACGAAGTGGTGCACCTGAACTACCGCCTCCTGATTGGGAGCGTGGTGGTCGTCAGTGTTTGCACTCTCGCCGTGTATCTGACCAACTCCTGGCAGGTTCAGCGGAACGGCGCGCGACTGAAAGAGATGGCCGATCTCGCTGAAGCGGAGCAGGATTTTGACGGCGCCATCAAGCATCTCACACGATACGTCACCTTCCAGCGATCGCAAGCGGGGACGGAGGGATCGAGTCCCGAGCTCACGGAATCGCTGGCCCGATTGGCGAATCTGATGATGGATCATGGCGGCAGCGCTCAGTCCGCCTTCAATCACTATGAGGAAGTCCTGCGCAACGATCCCGATCGACATGCCGAACGCAAACGACTGGTCGGCATCTGTGCCTCCGTCGGTCGCAACCGTGATGCCTTGGAGCACATCAAATACCTCCTCGACAACGATCCGTCCGCCGTTGGCGACGTTCAATTGCTCCAACAGAAGGCCCGCTCTCATATTCCCCTGCGGGAAGACCTGGCTGCCCAGCAGACCTTCTGCCAGGTGATTGCAGCCGACCCTTCGAAGAGCGAACCGTATTTCAATCTGGCCCGATTGGTTGTCGCGCGACCGGACAGCCTGTGGTCTCCTCACAGCCGCGCTGGAGAACTTGAAACGTTGTTCCCGCAAGGGGCGCCCGCCGTCGTCAGCGCTTTCCCTCCGTCAGACGAAGGACTCCGCGGTGAACAGTCCCAACAAATGGCTCTCAAGACGGCGATCAAGCTCCTGGACCTGATGGTGGAACATGGTCAACCGTCCTGGGAAGCGTACCGCCGCCGCGCCGAGTTTTTGACCTTGCTTGGTCCCACCCTGGACTTGCCAGCGCGAGATTCTGTGTCCGCGAAGGCGGTCGCAGAACAGTTGCTCTCGGATCTCGACGCCAATCAGGACGGCGCGTTGAGCGGCGAGGAGACTCAATCGTCCGCGATTCCCCCCTTTGCAGACATCAATCACGACGGCCGAATCGTCAGGGAGGAACTGCTGCAGACGCTGGAGGCCGGTGGGTCGTTCCGTCGGCTGGCGGAGGCGGAGTCGTCGATCGAACGGGCCCTCGACCTTGTCAACCAAACTGCCCAGAAAAACCTGTATGCGCAACGAACGTCGTTGGCGACGGCGATCGAGGTCTATCTGGCGCTCGCCGAAGCATGGGAATACAACCTCAGCAAGGCCCCCAAGAATTATGTCGATCTGGCGCGGAACGCGGCCGAACTGGCCGTGGCGGCCAGCGATGGCTCTCCGGAGTCACAGTTCGCTCAGGCACAGCTCGAACTGCAGGTTCTCAACTTTGATGTCGACGCCAAATCGCGGCAAGAGCGACTCGACAAGGCGGAATCACTCCTCACCGAAGCCCGGAAGACTCTCATTGCAACCGAGGAGTCCACGAAGAAACTGCCGCCGCCGTCCGTCCGCCTGCTGATTGACATCGAACGTGTGCTGGGCGATGTGCTCATCGAACAGATTCGCCTTCATCCGGAAGCCCAGCACGCCCATCTCAAGAAGCAAATTCGCGAACAGATCATCCCCTCCCTCCAGGCCCACCAGGCGGAGGGATACTTTGTTGACTACCTCGAAGGCAAACTGCTCGTCTCGGAACAACAATGGCATGCCGCTGAGGAGCATCTCCGCAAAGCCGATTCGGGAACCGGGATGACTCCCGAACTCGCCCGAGGGATTGGATTGCTTCGCGCTCTGTGCGCGCAGAAACTGGGAGATCCGGAGGCGGCCATCGCGCGGCTCCTGGCCGTCCATCAGGCTGACATCAACTGGGCGCCGGGGCGGATCGAGTTGGCTCATGCCTATGCTCAGTCGGGACTGCCGCAGTATCTCAATCCGGCGATTGCCGAATATGCGCGCTATGCCGCAGATCCTCGCATCACCCCTGTCTACACACGCCTGCTGATTGATCGCGCGCGGCGACAGCCGGCCAACAAGCAGAATTG
>JAHBXU010000445.1 GCA_019636315.1 Planctomycetaceae bacterium
ATCACAAGGTTTCGCGTCTACCGCCGCTGACCAATTGTCGCCCTATTCAGACTCGGTTTCCCTTTGGCTACAGCCCGGAAGGCCTTAACCAAGCCAACGACGGTAACTCGCCGGATCATTATGCAAAAGGCACGCCGTCACCCAGTCATAAATGACATCGGGCTCCGACAGCTTGTAGGCATGTGGTTTCAGGTTCTTTTGACTACCCTTCTGGGTTTCTTTTCATCTTTCGATCACTCTACTTGGTTCACTATCGGTCGTCGGTTAGTACTTAGCCTTAGGAGATGGGCCTCCTAGATTCAAGCCAGGTTTCACGTGCCCGGCCCTACTCGGGTGTCCATCGGGAGCTCGCATGATCTTCGAATACGGGACTGTCACCCTCTTTGGTTCCGCTTTCCTGCAGGATTCTTCTGATCAGCGAATTTGTAACTCCACAATGATGGATCCCACAACCCCGCCTGGCCGAAGCCAGACGGTTTAGGCTTATTCCCTTTCGCTCGCCACTACTCAGGAAGTCGAGTTTTCTTTCTTTTCCTACGGTTACTTAGATGTTTCAGTTCACCGCGTTGGCCTCGTACACCTATGGATTCAGTGCACGATCATTCGGGTATCCCGGGATCAACGCCTGTTTGACGGCTTCCCCAGGCTTTTCGCAGCCTTCCACGCCCTTCATCGCCTCCTGGCGCCAAGACATCCCCCATACGCCCTTAGTAGCTTAGCCACAATCGTCCCTGCCTCGCACGACTTCCACCCAAATGAAGTGGATCGCCACGAGCCAGCAACGACGAGGTATCACCACCAACGATCTTTCTCGCGGTGTTGCATTCACCGCGATATTCGTCGCAATTCGGCTATCGCCGATTCTAAGAGCTGCTCAGTTTCTGCAGCCCCACACCCGGGGCAAGACCCGAGGGCGGCACTGCAGATAAAGATGCCACGCTTGCTTCTGCCAAATTGTCAAAGATCTCCGCCCGATCTCCAGCCATTGGCTGGGCTTCGGACGCCAGAGTGAACTGGAGCAGGCACAGATCAAAGGGCCTGTGCCTGCTCCAAGTCACCGCGTTCGGTTGTCACTGTGTGCTGAAGGCGAGAGGAATAGTATGAGGCGACCTACGGGGCGTCAAGCCAGTGGAGTCGATTTTTGAAAAATTCTGTTCCTCACCGAGCTGCCAAAAATTGACCACCCACTCCGCGTGACGCATCGACTGGAGACGATCGGGATCGAACCGACAACCCCCGCCTTGCAAAGGCGGTGCTCTCCCAATTGAGCTACGTCCCCGATGGAGCTGCCAGCCGTCCGCCACCAGCTTTCAACTGAGTCCTGACTGCTGATCGCTGAAAACTCAAATGGGGGTACCGGGATTCGAACCTGGGACCTCAGCTTTATCAGAGCTGCGCTCTAACCAACTGAGCTATACCCCCCTGTTGGTTGCGAGTCGAAAAGTGTAGCGCTTAGGTGCGAATTTCGCAACCCGGCCGACCAGAAAAAGTCGCACGCGCTGCGGGGACAATTGCTGGCAGGCTCTTCGAAACGAGATGCCCGTTGGTCCATGGTCCATCATCACGGACCAACCGATCGCCTGGCGTTCCGGCACCGTTCGACATGCGAATCTCTGCGGCCGCATCTCCATCGACTTGCCCAAAGGTGCGTTGTTGACGAAGCAGCGGCAGGCCCGCTACGGTATGTGTATGCCATTTATTGGGGCGGTGATCGGTTTCGCTTGACCGACTCCAGAAAGCTGTCGCCCCTGATGGGCACGGGCAGTCGATGCCTGCGGATGTTCGTGTTGAATGTCACGGTTGAGCCGCCGCACCGAGGCAACTGGGTGGTCTTGTCTGAGGCGAACTCGGTCGTATCCTGTCCTGCGCATCGGTGGCGGGTGGATTGCGGCGCATACCGGGCGATTCCCGATTCGACCGGCTGGGTGTGAATCGCCGCCCGATTATCATATCGGCCTTGGTTTCTCTCGTTCGTGGTGTCCATGTTCCGGCTCGTGGGTCGTACTGTCAGCCGCATCTGGCTGCTGGTCCTGTTGTTGTGGATCATGCTGGCAGGCCTGGCCTACTGGCTGGCCCCCGACTGGTCGGCGGTCACGCTGGACGGAGAGTTCGTATTTCTCCCTTCGGATTCCCCGAGCCGCCTGGCGGAGGACGTGTATCGCCGCGCATTCCCGGACAGCTTGACGGGCAGCATTACGGACGACTCGCCCGTTCAGCAGAATCCCCTGGGCAGCACGATCGTGATCATCGTGCGGCGAACGGATCTGCCCGGCGGACTGACCGATCAGGATCGGGAATTCATCGAGAACCGGCTACGGCCCGAACTCGAGGAGATCGCCCGCACAACGGGGCATGGGTATTACTCCTACGCCGGAGAATTGAAGGCTGACGAGAGCGTTGACCAGACACCGGTGGCACGGGGCGTCTGGACGCAGAAGGACCGGCGCATCGGGCCGTTGCTGTCGAGCGAGGACGGCCGCGCCACGCTCATCCTGATGGAGCTGAAAACAGAGTTTCTCGACCGCAGCAACTCGCTGCTGATTCATCGCGTTGAAGAACTGGTGCGCGAGATCACCAAACGCGAGAACTGGGGCGAATATCGGATTGCAGGGCTCGATCTGGCGATCAGCGGATCAGCCGTCGTCGGCCGGGATATGCTGGTGGCCGAACATGAAAGCGCCGCCAAAACGGAATGGTTCACCAAGGCGCTCGTCGTCGCCCTGTTGCTCGCGATTTACCGTGCACCGCTGCTGGCGTTGATCCCGCTGCTCACGGTCGGCCTGTCTGTCGAAGTGACCATCCACCTGCTGCGGATGATGGCGGGCGCCGGGTGGATCGGGCTATTCCATGGGATCGAAGTCTACGTCACGGTCGTCGTGTACGGGGCCGGGGTCGATTATTGCCTGTTTCTGATTGCGCGCTATCAAGAGGAACTGGAGTCCGGTCTCTCGGTTTCCGAGGCGGCGGCGACGGCGGTCGATCGAGTCGGCACGGCTTTGGCCACAAGTGCCGGGACCAGCATTTGCGGAATCGGCATGATGATGTTCGCGGATTTCGGCAAGTTTCAGCAGGCCGGATTCGCGATCTCCTTTGGTTTGCTGGTCGTACTGTGTGCGGCGGTGACGTTCACACCGGCGCTCCTGCTGATGGCGGGCCGCTGGGCGTTCTGGCCGGATGTGCGCAGTGAGACGGTGACTCCGGACGCGGAGTGGCGACCGGGATTCAGCCTGCTCGCTCTGCTGCAGGATCAACGCTGGCTGGACCGCGGCTGGCAGCGCATCGCCGACCTCCTTCTGGCTCGCCCAGCCGCCATTCTGATCGCCTGCATCGCGTTGCTCATCCCTTTCGCCGTGGTGGGCGCCGCGTTCAGCAACCAGCTCAGTTATGGTTTGCTCTCGGACCTGCCGCAGGACGACGCCAGCGTCGTCGGCGCCAAGGCGATCCAACACCACTTCGCGGCGGGGATTGCCGGCCCGACGACGGTGTTGCTTTACAACCCGCAGATGAACATTCCGATCGGTCCGTCCGGTTTGAGACCGGGGGAAGTCCTCTCCGATTCACTGGCCGAAGCGCTCCGTGCGCGAGCGGAAGACCTCGACCTGGCAGATGTCCGCAGTCAGAAAGACCCCCTGGGGGCCAAGGCGCCGCTGACTTCTCTTTCGGAGTTGTTCAGCCGCCAACTATTTCGGAATCAGGCGATGCGAACCTATCTCAGCGGGACGGGGGAGTATGCCGGCGACGTCATTCGATTCGATCTGGTATTCGACATCGACCCATTTTCCCGAGACAGCGTGAACCGGTTGACGCTGGCGGAAGCTGCGATTCGTGACGCATTGCCCGCAGCGTATTTCTCATACTTGCAGGACCGCCGGGACGCGGACTGGGATCCCTCGGCGGACGAAACGGATGACGAACTCGACGGATCCGCGGCTCAGAAAGCGGCGGACACGAACAGCGAGCAGCTCCGTCGTGAGGCCGAAGCGATGGCCTCGAAGACGCAAATCTGGAGCGTCGGTCCAACGGCCGGCATTCGCGATCTCAAGAATGTGACCGATGGCGATCAGCACCGCATCTATGTCCTCGTGATTCTTTCCGTCTATCTGGTGATGGTGGCGCTCCTGCGGAAGCCGGCGATCTGCGGTTACCTGATCGTCAGCGTGGCGTTCAGCTATTTTGTGACGCTCGGGGTGACGTTCGCCGTCTTCTGGCTGCGCGATCCGTCCGGTTTTGCAGGGCTTGACTGGAAGGTGCCCATCTTCCTGTTCACGATTTTGATCGCGATGGGAGAGGACTACAACATCCTGCTCATGGCGCGCGTCGAAGAGGAACAGCGCAATCACCCGCCGGTGGAGGGGATTCGCGTGGCGTTAACGAAGACCGGCAGCATCATCTCCAGTTGCGGCATCATTATGGCCGGCACGTTCGCCACGCTGATGGCCGGAACGCTCCTGGGAATGGTCCAACTGGGATTTGCGCTCGCGTTCGGCGTACTGCTGGACACGTTCGTTGTC
>JAHBXU010000446.1 GCA_019636315.1 Planctomycetaceae bacterium
ATCGACCGATCCGGAGACGGCTTACTTTGTCCTCAGCACGTTGTTCACCAAGTACGTCGCCTATGTCAACGGCATCTATGTTCGGGACAGTGATCACCGTCTGGAGATTCTGCGTGCCGAACAACGGGAAAACGAGCAGCAGATCGCCGAAAAGCAACGCCGCTTCTCACGCCTGCTCAACGAATCTTCGTTGCTGCTGGGGCCCGAGAATGAACATACGAATGTTTATGTCGAACGCGTTAAGAGTCTCAACAACGACCTGATCGAAGCGCGCAAACGCCGATTGGAAGCCGACGTACTGCTCCACGCGCTCGAACGGGCGATTGAAAATGGCGAAGACCTGCAGCAGTTCGCCCTGGCAATGGCCGAACATGTCGGCTCGGAGCTGTTCAAGAACGAACTCGGTACGGTCGACGGCTACGCCGTGCGACGCCTCAGGGACGGCATCCTGGAGGACACGACCAAGCTGCAGAACATGCTCGAAGTCGAAGGCTACGGTCCGCAGCACTCGATGGTTCGGGAGCTCCAGGCCCGCATCAAGAATCGTGAAGAGGAACTCAAGAATCTGCCAGCGATGGTGAGAGCCGCCGCCGCGGAGGTTGCTCAATCGGAACTGGCCCCCAAGCTCCTGCGGATGGCGCGGCAAGGCTATCAGATCGCTTCCGAAAGCGAGCGCGAGATCAGCCTCCGTTATGACGTGGAGAGCGAAGAAGCCCTCCGGCTGAACAACCAGCTGGTCGAGTTCCGACAGGTCAAGCAGGAGCTCGACACTTTGCGTCAACGGCACGACGCGATCCTCGACACGATGAGCACCATCATGCTTGGGCAGAAGCATGGCCTTTACACAGAAGTGACTCGCGACCCGCAGATCGTTCGGACGCCCGTCGCGCCCCGCCTGTCGCTGGTCGGCATCGTGAGTCTGTTCCTGGGTTTCACCGCCGCCTGTGCGACAGTCTATGTCTTCGATCTGCTCGACGATCGCTTCCACTCGCCGGATGATCTGCGCAATCAGGTGGGCGCCCCCATCCTGGCGATGGTCCGCCGACTGCCGCCGCTCAGCGAACATGGCATCGAGTCGCTGCACACGTTCACGCGTCCCAATTCGTCCGAGTCGGAAGCGTTTCGCACGTTGCGGGCGGCGCTCGACTTTACCGGCGGAGGCGCCCGGCGGCTCACTATCTCCAGCACCGAACCGAGCGACGGCAAGACGACCATCATCGGCAATCTGTCGGTCGCGTTCGCCCAGTCGGGCAAGCGGACTTTGCTAATCGACGGCGACATGCGTCGTCCCGGATTGACGCGATTGTTCGAGCGGGGCGGGCACCCGGGGTTGTCGACCGTGCTCAGGGACACTCGTCCCGTCGTCGATATCGTTCAAGGGATGATCTTCGAGACCGAACACGAAAAGCTCCACGTGATGCCGGCCGGACCACGCCCCGGCAATCCGGTCGAACTGTTGACGAATGAGAGGCTCTCGGAACTGATCGCCTGGGCGGAAACAGCGTACGATCAGATTCTCATCGACGCCCCTCCGTCGCTCGCGGTCACAGATGCCGCCATCATCGGCCGCCTTGTTGACGGAGCCATCCTGACCGTGCGGCCGGACAAAAATCGCCGCAAACTGGTCCTCCGCGCCGCCGATGCGTTGACGTCGCTTGGATGCGAACTGCTGGGCGTCGTCATCAACTCCGTCCAGCCGCGGACGAGCGACGAGTACGCCTACGGCTACGGTTATGGACACGGGGACTATGGACACAACGACGTCGACGACCATTTTGACGATGATCGACCGTCCACGGACATGCGGCCGCCTGCGGAGACCGGCTCCACCATTGGCGTCGCTCGTGAACGGTCGTCCCGACGAGCGCGTCGGGCCGCGTGATCGAATGGAGCACGTCGCGACGCGGCGGAATCCCCTGGCAGGTCCTCCGTTCGTCACTGAGTGAAGCGACGGTTCGTCGCCCGCACCCCTTTCCATCGGACTCTATTCTCCTTCCTGGACGACGCCATGACGGATCACCGGCGACGATCGTCTGACATGTATCGGTCCTCTGCGGACGCATTCTCGCGTACCTCGGTTGCGTCGCGACCCATTCTCCTGTGGTGCGTCGATCTGGGGCTGTTTGCCGCCGTTTTCGTTCTGCCGTTTGTCATGGGAGGACGCCAGGCCATCGGCGAAATGACACTGGTTGTGATTGCCTGCTGGACGACGTTGACCTGGTTGCTCCTGAATGGAATGCGGTCGACAGCGCATTGGCGGCTGACGGCCCTAGACCCGATCCTGATTGCCGGCGTCATCTTGTGCGTCCTCCAGACGTCGTCACTACCGTCGGCGTGGATGGACGCTCTTTCACCGCACCTGGGCCGCCTGTTGCCGCTGTGGAGGGCGGAAGGCGCGGCCGCATTTGTGTCCGGGCCGTGGACCACGGTCTCGCTAGTTCCCGCGGCGACCCGCAGCAGTTCGTGCTGCGTCGCCTCGATCGTCATGTTGTTCATCGTGGCCGTTCAGCGCATCGACACCATCTCCGATGCTCGCCGGATGATGCGAGCGATCGCCGTGGCGGCAACGGGCATGGCGGTCTTCGGCAGCATTCAGTTTCTGTTGGGGAACGGACGATTCTTCTGGGTGTATGAGCATCCCTTCACGCACACCCGCGATTACGCCAAGGGAGCCTTCACCAATCCGAACCATTTCGCCAACTATCTGGCGATGTCGGTGCCCATTCTGCTGGCGTGGTATGCGCTGCCGAACGCGTCAACCGCGCGGCGGATCAAGAATCCTTACCCCTCCCTGCAGGAGCGATTGACTGAGCGTTCCGGGACCGCGGCATTAATTGGACTCTGTCTCGTCAGCGTGGGCATCCTGTTGTCGCAGTCGCGGGGCGGACTTGTGACGGCCTGCATTGGGGCCATCACAACGCTCGTCCTGTTGCTCCGCGCACGGTTGCTGAGCTTTCGCACCGCCAGCACCATCGGCGGAATCGCTCTTGCCGCACTTGGGTCGCTGACCCTGTTTGGATCGCACATCGAATCGTTGATTGAGCAGAACTTTCACGAACTGGTCTCCGGCGACATGCAGCAATTGGATCGCGGCGAAGCTCGCCAGAAGATCTGGGCCGCCGCTGTCGAGGGCATCTCCGACTATACCCTGCTGGGGACGGGGCTGAGCACGCATCGCGAAGTGTATTGGACATACTTCGACCACCCGGAGATCGATGGTGAATACAGCCATGCCGAAAACGGTCCGCTGCAACTGACGCTGGAAACCGGATTCGTCGGACTGGGTCTTGCCGCGGCGGCTGTGCTGATTGTCGCCTTCTGGTGCGTCCATGGTCTGTGGAAGACGAGCACGCCGGACGCGGCCGCCTTGCTGGCCGCCATTGCCGGGGCATTGTCAGTCAACGTGGTGCACTCCATCACCGACTTTGTCTGGTACGTGCCGGCGTGTATGACGGTCGTCGCGTTTCTGGCCGCGTGCGCTTCGCGGTTGAATCGAATGGCGACGCCCCAACGTCTCGTCCCACATCCACCGGCATCGGTCTGGAGCCGATCGCGCGGCGTGATCGCAGCGCTTGGCGTGCTGTTGATCAGCGCCTGGATGGTCGAGGTGAAGCGTCCCTCGCTTGCCGCCGAGTCCTTCTGGTTCGACTACATCCGTATGGTGAAGGGGACAAAGGACCTGGAAGACGCCTTCGACCGCGATGAATTGCAGCGACACAAGCTCGCGACGGTCATGGCGGCCGCTGATGCCGATCCCAGCGACTGCCGCATTCAACTTCGAGCGGCCTCCGCGGCACTCACGTTGTTTCACGATGGCCGCAAGGCGCAGGGCGGCGCGATGTCTCTGGCCAACATACGGGAAGCCGCTCGGGCCTCGGAATGGGAATCGCAACAACAACTGCAGGACTGGCTCAGCAAGCCGGGCGTCATCGGCGACCGCACGCATCTGGAAGACGCCTGGCGACGGACACAACGGGCGCTCGCCGAGTGCCCGTTGCTTGCCGAAGGTTACATCCGTCTCGGCGAACTCGCCTGGATCCAGGGCGCCACTCAGCGTCAGGAAGATGCCCTGCTGGTTCAGGCGCTGCGCGTGCGCCCCTACGCACCGCTGGTGCACTTCGCGGTCGGCCGCGAAGCCTGGCTCCGCGGCAAGGAAACCGCCGCAATGGAGCACTGGAACCGCGCCTTCGCCCACGACGTCGAGTATCAGCAGCTGATCATCAAGATGTTGTCCGATTCCGTTCCGGCCCAGTTCTTCGTCGATCACTTCTCCCCTGACACGGCGGCTCTGTCACGGATTCGAGAGGCTTATCGTAACGCGGCTGATCCGGAGAGCTTTCAATCCGTCAGTCGACTCCTGGCCGAGCGCCTCTCTGCGGACGCGGCTGCAGCCGTCCATCACCAGTCCGTGAACCTGTGGAGAAAAGCTCACGAAGTCTATCTGGAGCTGGGCGAGAAAGAAGGGGCGCGGCAAACCGCCATCGCGGCCGTTG
>JAHBXU010000447.1 GCA_019636315.1 Planctomycetaceae bacterium
CTGGAACAAGAGCGGGTTACGAACGGATGCCCTTTGCACTCAATGATACGACGGCAGTTTTCGACTTCCTGACGAGATTCCCCGACTGATGAGCTGGATCGGCATAGTCATCCTGGGTGGATGCGCAATCGGCCTGTTGGCGGTCGCTGCGCTCGCGCGACGCGAGTATCGGGCGCGCGACATGCAGCACTGGTTGGGGGCTTACCTCTTCCCCGCTGCACCGTCCGGCCGCATCGGGACGCCGCTCGATGGCGATGAACCGGTGCACGTGTTCATTGCCATCTGCGACCACTTTGAACCCGAGTTTGGCCGGCCGTCCCGGTCCGTGTCGCTGGCCCGCGTTGATCGCTGGGTCAACGAGTATCCGCGCCTCTTCAGTGACTTCGGTGATAGTGACGGTCGGTCGCCACAGCACACGTTCTTCTTTCCGCAGGACGAATACGCTCCCGAATATCTCGACCGACTGGCGGAATTGCGTACCGCGAAGTTCGGCGATGTCGATGTGCATTTGCATCACGACGGAGATACTGCGGCCGGTCTTCGCGACAAACTTGAAGCCTTCCGCGAGACGCTCTATTACCGTCACGGCCTGCTGCGGCGCGATCCCGACACGGGAGAGATTGTGTACGGGTTCATCCACGGCAACTGGGCGCTGTGCAATTCGCGCGTCGACGGCCGGTGGTGCGGCGTCGATCAGGAATTGACCGTGCTCCTGGAAACCGGCTGCTATGCGGATTTCACGATGCCCTCGGCGCCGAGCGACACGCAGACGGCGACGATGAATTCGTTGTACTATGCTCGGGACCTGCCGGGGCAGCGCAAGTCGCACGATCGGGGCCTCCGCGCCACTGTCGGCCGACCGGCGCCGGCGAACCAACTCCTGATGGTGCAGGGGCCGCTCGTGTTTGATTGGAGTCAACGGAAGGGCGGCCTGCTGCCCCGGATTGAAAATGGCGATCTCCACGCGGGCCGCCCGGCCTCATGGCGGCGGATGCAGCTTTGGCTGAAGGCGGGCGTGCATGTCGCCGGACGCCCGAACTGGAAGTTCGTCAAGCTTCACACGCACGGTTGCAAGGACGGGAACATCGACATGCTCCTCGGTCCCGAGATGCAGGCGTTCCATCGCGATCTGGCGTTTCAGGCGGCCCGAGACGGACGTTTTCACTATCACTACGTCACCGCCTGGGAAATGGCTCTGCTTGTCCACCAGGCCGAAGCGGGAGCACGCACTCCTGATCTCTCTTCTCTGACTCAGCCGTCGCCCATGCGTCTCCCCGTGCTGACGAACTGAACAGGAACGGGTTCCCGAGGCCCAGAGTGGAATCGGGATTCGATGAGTCGCGAGGTTCGGCGCCGACCACTTGAGTCGCCCCAACCATCAGCACGGGACCTGCTTCGTCCCTTGATGACGCATCCGGTTTCTTTGAGCACGGCGGCCGGGGATCTTCTCCTTTCCGGGGCGAGCGGTGAAGGAATTGCCGCCGATGTCGCTTGACGTTTGGGCCTGAGCGTCAAACAATCGCCGCCGTTGCGCGCCGCGTGCGAACTGCCGTCGGATCGGCCGTGTCCAGCCGGCGGCGTCCGTCTCTTCCGATGAATCGTTCCCCAGCTGAAACACGCTCTTATGCGCCTCTCTGCCACCGTCCAGAAGCTCGCCCCCTCCGCTACGATCGCCGCTGCCGCCAAGGCAAAAGAGCTGAAAAGCAAGGGAATCAAGGTCCACGAATTCACTCTGGGCGAGCCGGATTTCATCACACCAGAACATATTCGCGAAGCCGCCAAGTCGGCGATGGATGCGGGCCACACCCACTATACGCCGTCCGCCGGCATCCTCGAACTGCGCAAGGCGATTTGTGACGCCTACCAGCGCGAAACCGGCGTCACGTATCAGCCGTCACAGGTCGTCGTCTCGAACGGGGCCAAGCATTCGATTCACAATGTCGTCACAGCGTTGTGCGGACCGGGAGATGAGGTGATTATTCCGGCCCCATACTGGGTCAGCTATTCGGCGCTCGTTGAGTTGACCGGGGCGACGCCCGTCATCGTTGAGACCAGCGAGGAGTCCGGGTTTCGGATGTCGGCCGCACAGTTCGAGGCGGCGATTACCGACCGGACAAAGCTGCTGATGTTGAACAACCCCTGCAACCCCACGGGAGCCGCCTACACGCTCGCCGGACTCGAGTCGCTGGCCCGCGTGGCGGTCGAGCGGGACATTGTCGTGCTTTCGGATGAGATCTACGACAAACTGATTTACGACGGCAGCGAGTTCAAGAGCTTTGCCGCGTTCGGTGAAGATGTCAAAGCCAAAACGATCATCGTCAACGGCTGCTCGAAAGCATACGCCATGACCGGCTGGCGGATCGGCTGGACGCTGGCCCCCACGGAGGTCACCAAGGCGATGGACAACCTGCAAAGTCAGCAGACGTCCAATCCGTGCAGCATCAGCCAGTACGCAGCGGTCGCCGCACTGAACGGCCCGCAGGACTGCGTGGCCGAAATGCTGGTCGCTTTCAGCCAGCGGCGCGAATACGTGCTCCAGCGTCTTGCGGAGATCCCCGGAATCTCGCTGGCGACGCCAGGAGGCGCCTTTTATGCGTTCTTCAACGTCAGCTCATACTTTGGAAAGCCCCTGGGACCGGCGGGGAAGATCGTCGATAACGCGAGCGACTTCTGCACGGCCCTGCTGGAGGATGCGCACGTGGCCCTCGTCACCGGCGATGCCTTCGGCGCCCCCGGCTACGTGCGGCTCTCGTTTGCGACAGACATCAATTCCCTCAAGGCCGGCTTCGACGCGCTTCAAGGGTTTCTCGACACGAAGTGATCCGTAGCGTGCAACCAACTGGGATTGATGTCGCGGACTGTAACCGACGGAGAGAATCATGCAGAAGTCGGGTCCCTTGCTGGACGAGGCGGTGACGGTTGGCGATGACCGCTATGCGATTGTTGCCGCTCGCTGGCATGCGGAAATTATGGAGGCGCTGATTGGGGGGGCCGTGGAGACTTTGACGGCGCGGGGGGCGGTTACGTCGCAAGTCGACTTGTACCGTGTCCCGGGTTCGTTCGAGCTTCCTCTGGCCTGCGAGCAGGCCGCGCTGACCGGGCGTTATGCGGCCGTCATTGCACTGGGAACAGTGATTCAGGGGGAGACGCCGCATCATGACTACATCAACATGTCGGTGGCGCAAGGTTTAATGCGTGCTGGTCAAAACTCGGGAGTTCCCGTCTTGTTTGGCGTGCTGACGTGTCATACGATGCAACAGGCGCTGGACCGCGCAGGCGGAGCGGCGGGAAACAAAGGCAGCGAAGCCGCCCTCGCCGCGATCGAGATGGTGAATCTGCTGAGGATCATCGAACAGGACTAACCCCTGCCGCAGCGGCGCTTCCCCCCGTGGGCCGGAGTGACGGATCGGACTGTTTTCGGTACTGTTTCGTCCCCCCGCTTGATCTGACCGATCACCCCTCGCGTCACTGGCGCGCGGACGCGCGACCCAGGCTTCCCGAGTGAGATCATTGTTATGGCACGTCGCAGCAAGGCACGCGAAGTCGCCCTGCAGATGTTGTTTCTGGACGACCTGAATCCGGACGTCGGTGCTCAAGCCGTCGCGGGGATCATCGGCGAACGTCTCCCCGATCCCGAACTCCGCGAATTCGCCTGGGTGCTGTTCTCCGGTGTGCGGGAATATCGCGCGCTTCTCGATGAGAAGATCGAATCGGTCGCCCAGAACTGGAAGCTTTCACGGATGGCGGCGACTGACCGTAACTGTCTGCGCCTGGGCGCGTTCGAGTTGCTCCAGACGGGAACACCGCACCGCGTCATCATCGATGAGGCCCTGGAACTGGCTCGCAAGTTCGGCGATGCCCAGTCCCCCGCGTTCGTCAACGGCATCCTTGACAAGCTGGTCCCGCCGGAAAAGCGGGCCACGGGCCGCGATCCTGAGTTTCAGGATCAGGAGTAACGCCTGACCCGGCCTGAACCGAAAGGCGTGCTGCCGAAATCGCTGGTGGGCGCTCGGCCGCTGCATCAAACGGCCATACCGACCGGGTCTTGAAGCTTTGCCCCCGCGCCGAGGTCGATGATCTACGGGCGCTGCCGGGCCTTTCTGTTCTCCAGGGACTGCGGACGGCAATCCGGAAATCTTCCCGGAATCCTGCGTGATATTCGAGATCGGACTTCGCCTTTCCAGGTGTCGAAGTTGCGAGATCGAATCTCCGTGGGATCAACTCATGAGTGCGCCTGCCGAAGACCGTTCGCCCGTTCTGCGATTTCTGGATGCGTTTCTGCAGGAGCGCAATATCAAATGGATGCTGGGCGTCGGCGTCCTGATCCTTCTCGGATCGTCGCTCATGCTGGTCACGAGCCATTGGAGCGCCTACACGCCGTCCTGGAAACTCCTCATTCTCCTGGCCTACACCGCGTGCATCCACGGCCTGGGTCAATTCAGCGAACACAGTCTGGCGCTGCGCAAAACAGGTGCGGCTC
>JAHBXU010000448.1 GCA_019636315.1 Planctomycetaceae bacterium
GACCCGGCGTGGTTCATCCAGGGGTTCCGGCGGACGAACATCGGCGTCGAGATCGTCGAGCGCAGCCCCAAGGAGCGCGACGCCGTCGTGCGGCGCCTGCTCGAGGCGCCGGGGCGGCGACCGGCGATCGTCTACGCGCCGACGCGCAAGGACGCCGAGCAGCTCGCGAAGACGCTTTCTTCGCGCGTGCGGGCCGCCGCGTACCACGCGGGGCTCGCGCCGCGCGCGCGTCAGGAGGTGCAGACGGCGTTCCTCGAAGGAAAGTACGAGGTCGTGATCGCCACGATCGCCTTCGGCATGGGGATCGACAAATCGGACGTGCGATACGTGATCCATGCCGGACTGCCGAAGTCGCTGGAAAACTACCAGCAGGAAAGCGGCCGCGCCGGACGGGACGGCCTCGAAGCCGAGTGCTGCCTGTTCTACTCGGGAGCCGACTTCAACACCTGGGAGTTCATTATCGATCGCTCGGAAGGATCGGTGGAGTTCAACCAGTTCCAACGCACTTCGTTGCGCAAGGTGATGGACTACTGCGACGCGGCAACCTGCCGGCATCGCCAGTTGGTGCAGCATTTCGGCCAGGATCTCGACGCCGACTGCGGCGAAGCATGCGACATCTGCCTCGGAGAGTTTGATGAGGTCGAACAACCGCTGATTGTCGGGCAGAAAATCCTCTCATCAATCTACCGGCAGGGGCAGGCATTCGGAACGGATTACACCGCCAAAGTGCTGAAAGGATCGAAGGAACAGCGGATTGTCGAGAATGGACACGATCGACTCTCGACACATGGGCTGCTGCAGGATGCGTCGCGGCGTGCAATCCTGGACTGGATCGGACAGCTCATCCAGCAGGGCTTTCTCACGAAAGAGGGGGAGTTCAATGTTCTGAAGATTACCGATGATGGCCGAAGGTTGCTGCGGGGCGAAGTTACGCCGCGGTTGTTGCGGCCGGCCGGCGCCCTCCCAGACAAAGACCCGGCCGGAAAGGGAGGTTCGTCGCACAAACGACACGATCCTCACTCATGGGAAGGGGTCGACCGCGCATTGTTCGAGGTGCTACGGTCGCTACGGACGGAGAAGGCGAGTGATCTGGGACTGCCACCCTATCTGATCTTCGGCGATGCCTCACTCCGAGACATGGCACGTCGCCGACCGACGAGTGCAGAAGGCTTTCGCAAGGTGCACGGCGTGGGACAGAAGAAATGCCATGACTATGCAGATGAGTTCACGCGAGTGATCGCCGACCACTGTCAGGACCACAAGTTACCAGCGAACGTCGATCCAAAGCCGCCAGGCCGCTCGATGTCGACCGATGGCCGAAGCAGCGCCGGTGCACGGTCGACAGGGTCCGGCCTGCATGTGCAGCGAGCCATTCAACTGTTTGACAACGGCAGTACGGTCGAGGAGGTTGCGGAGGTGATGGGCCGCGCCCTTTCCACCGCGCGCGGATATTTCCACGAGTACCTGCGGCATCGCCGCGTCAGCGATCCTTCTCCCTGGGTCAGCGACGCGGATGTCGCACGCATCGAGCAGTCAATTGATTCCATCGGTACGCGGCCTCTGCGAGCCCTCTTTGAGAACCTGGACGGCGACGTCGACTACGACCGCATCCACGTTGTGGTGATCTGCCGGGAGAACCGAGAGTCTTCGTCGGACGCGGTCGCCGCTGGTGAGTTATGCGACCTTGAGGGCGGCGCGTGACGCCCGGACCAGTTCCTGTGCGTAGTCGAGGTCCGGCTTGAGACAGGGGTGCTTGTATTGTTCGAGGCTGCCCCCCGGTTGAGACTGGCGGCGGCGAATCATGGCCATCCAGGCGCCGTTGGGAAGCATCGTCGCAGTCAACCGCCCCAAACGGCCGGTTCGCCGTTTGTCGGCATACTCACAGTTGAGCTGCTGCAGTTCGATATCGACGAGCGACGCCAGACGTGCCGCATCACCCAGTCCGGGAACCTCGCGGGACTCGAGCAGGATCCGGTACAACGGCGGTTCACCCCAGACAGGAGCGACGGTGTAGTAGCTGAGACTCAGGGAAAGTCGATACGTTGCCGCACGGACCGCAGCGACCACCTGCGATTCCGTCACCTTTTCTCCAGTGACGTTGGCGATATGCGCCCCCTTGTGGAGGAACTCCAGCGTGGGCGTCGTCCCGACGTAGCCTGTGCAGCAGACCACATCGCGAATGTCGTAGCGATAAAGTCCGGAGGCCGTTGTGAGCAGGATGTAATAGTTCTCTCCGACTTCGAGTTCATGCGCCAGGAGCGTCTGCGGCTGCGGTTCATCGATCTCCGTTTCGGGAATGAACTCGAAGAAATGCGCCCCGACGTCCAGTACGCCGCTGGAGGAGGAATCTGCGAAGGGGATCGTCATGCGGCCTTCACTGGCGGATAGTCCGTGATCGCGAATGGCCACATTGCCATAGGCCTCGTACACCGCCGGCAGATAGGCACGCGCGCTGCCGCCGGTCCACACACCGAGAACAGACAGCGAGGGCCAGACATCGCGCGGCAGCAGCCGTCCGCAACGTGCCGCGGTGCGCGATAGCTGTTGTGCGCGCACCGGATCGGGACGCCGGACATGATGGGAGAGCTTTTGACGGATGACCGGATGCACGGCGTCCCCCACGGACAAAGTCCCATCATGAATGTCACGCAGTAACGATTCCTGAAACTGATCCATCTCCCTGGCCAGGTGCACGAGCGTGCTGGGATTGGCCGTCACGATGAGTCCGACCTGCGGATCCGCAATCGCGATCCGCAGCAGCGCATACGACTTGGCGGCTGGATCGGTGATCTGGAGCAGCGCCGCGGGGAGCGTGTACTTGAAGCGAAGAAACCGCGACTGCATCGTCTGAACCAGCCCGCTGATGTTGCCGCACGGGACGCCTCCAGCCGTTCGGAAACGGTCGTGGTCGCTTGCCAGTTGCAGGATGCGCAGGCGGTTCAGACCCGGGTGGTCGTCAAAGACATTGATCCCCCACACGGTCCACCCACGACGGTAGTCTTCGATGAAGCGACGCGTGATGGGAATGTACTTGGTATCGCCGGTCGTGCCGCTGCTGAGGGCGAACATTCGCAACGGATTGCGAGAGCCGCACAAAGCGGATGCGTCGCCGGACTTCAGTGCATCCACATACGACGCAATGGCGTCGTAATTGGTGATGGGCGTCTGTCGTCGAAATGCTTCGACCGAGGTTCGCCCCGAGAGGCCATAAGCCGCTTGAAAGCGGCTGCCGGAGTTCAACCGCAACAGACGACGCAGAACCTCGAACTGAGATTGGCGACCGTTCCGAGCCAGTTGCAGAAAGCGCCGACTCAGTCGGCGCGCTTTCGTACGGACGAAGCTTCCCCCCACGGCCTCAAGCACTTGCCGCATCGGTCGCGCTCCCTCGCATGCACGCCGGCACCCGACCCCTTGTCGGGAATATGCCGTTGGATTGCTACGCCGACGTGAAGTTACTTCTTCCCGCCAGACTTTGCAGGCGTCTTTCCGCCGGCCTTTCCAGAGCCTGCTTCTTCCTCCTCACCGGCCTTCTTCTTTTTCTTCTTGCCGAGGACCGACACGACGACGCGTGTCTTGGGCAGGCCGAAGGGACTCTGTCCGTCTTCCCAGCGGTCATCAAACTTCATTTTGGCGATTCGTTCTTCGCGCTTCAGCACGTTGCGAGAGCGCAGCAGCCGCCCGGTTCTTCTCAGACTCTTATCAATCGCCACTGGATGTCTCCGCCAATGTTGAAAACGTGCGTCCTGACGGCGCGCTCCGACCGCACAAGGCCATCGGCCTCGAGCAGGATTGTTTGTTTATGGAATGTCCAACGCGTCAATAAGATAGCAGCGTTCGCAAAGTGGTTCAACTTGGGGAATTCGCCAGTCCGGCGGGTTTTGCTATTGGTATCGCATTTTCGGCCTCGCGGCCTGCACTCAATTCCGCCAATCGGGCATGAGAGCCGCTCCCCTGCGACGCTGCCACTCTCTATCATTGAACGGGTCCAGGGACCGTGATCTGCCGCGATCCTTCATCGTGCGACTCCCCTTGTACCGGACGTTGTGTCGGAATTGAGCACGCATCGACATCCAAACCCCGGTGACGACATGCTCAATCACCCGCCGCACCAGTAAGGGAGGGTCGATCCCACACGGACAGAAACAACACAAGCCCTTTCACAAACAAACGATACAACGCACACCCTGCCAGTTCGATCAGACACCCTGGGATAATCCATCCGATCACCGCATTCACCGGGAGGCGTCGCATCTATGCCGCGGGCGTGTTTCGTATCGGACCTGCACCTGTTTGCCAATCGCTCCCGCGCGGACCGATATCTGGAGGCGATCGAACGGGCGGCGGACGCTGCTGATTTGTGCATTTTGGGCGGGGACATTTTCGACTTCCGATGGTCGACCCTGCCGTCGACAGAAGCAACGGTCGAATCGGCGGTTGCGTGGCTCCGCGCTCTGTGCTGCTGTGCTTCAGGAACCCG
>JAHBXU010000449.1 GCA_019636315.1 Planctomycetaceae bacterium
ACCGCGTCGGAATTCGGGTCGCTTTCGATCAACGACTGGAACTCATTGATCTTCGCGTCGAGATTGTCCAGATAGTGCAGTGCGATCGCCTCAGGCGTCATGGGGAGCTTCGGGCTGCCAAACTCATAGCTGCCGTGGTGGCTGAGAATCATGTGCTTGATCCGCAGCAACAACTCCGTGGGAAACGGCTTGCCGGTCTTCGATTCGAGGGAGCGCACCTTTTCATTCAGCATCTCAACGCCTTGTACGAGGTGCCCGATCAACTGCCCTTCGACCGTATAGGCGAAGGTGCTCTCGTACTCCAGTTCGCGGATCTTGCCGAGATCGTGCAGGAAAATCCCCACCTGCAACAGATCGAAGTTGACCGTCGGGTAAAGGTCGCGAATACGGTCCGCTGTCTGGAGGAGGTTCACCACATGTTCCAGGAGTCCGCCATGCCACGCATGGTGGAGCTTGACCCCTGCTGGCGCGCGACAGAACTGCTCGATCAGTTGTGTATCGTCCAGATACATGCGAACCAGTGCCTTGAGGTCCTCATGCTCCATTGACAGCAGAATGGCCTGCAGCTTCCCCAGGAGTTCTTCCGCGTCCAGGCTCGACTCCGGAATGAACTCGGCGAAGTCGATCGCAATCCCCGTCGCGGGGGCAATGTGCGTGAGAATCACCTGCAGATTGCCGTGGTAGAGCTGCGCGCGGCCCCGCACGTGCACCGGCTCGCCGGCGGTGATGGCGGCGGCCACCTCTTCGCGAACGTTCCACAGCAGGCCGCTCACGAGCCCCGTCTTGTCGCGGAGCTGGGCCAGCAGATAGGTTTCGGCGTTGCGATTCGCCCGTAGCTGCTTTTCCGAGAGGAGATACACCTCATCCACGGAACAGCCGTCGGTGAGTGAATTGACGTACTGACGTTGCATTCGGGTTTCCAGTCGATCCGGCGACAGCGCGGATCGGCGATTCTAGGGATGCGCCATCGGGGTCACAACCGAGTGATCGCAACGAGTCCCTGCGCGCACGACTGCGGACTGTCCCTCTGCAGGACTGGACATCAGGACGCAGGTCCCCAGCGTCTCACAGCGGCCGACCTGCCGTTCAGGCTCCAAGGTCGGATTCGTACCACGTTTCTGCTTCACTTCCCTCTGCAGGGGGCGACAGCAGCAGGCGAATCCGCTCGACGATTGTCACCGGCTCGGCCATGCGTCCGGGGCCGACGGAACCGCAACTTAACCAGCCGCTGTCTGGATCGACGATCTCGATCCCATCGTCACGAAGCTGCTGCACGTTCCGCTGCACGGCCGGCTTGGCCCACATTTAGTTATTCATGGCGGGGGCGACGAGCCGCGGACACGTCACGGACAAAGCCAGCGTGCTCAGGAGATCATCCGCGTGCCCGTGAGCCAGTTTGGCGATGATGTCAGCCGTGGCGGGGGCGATCACCAGCAGCTCAGCGCGCCGGGCCAGTCCAATATGCTCGCCCTGAAAATGTTCCACCGGGTCAAACAGATCCGTTGACACCCGCCGTCCGGTCAGGGCCTCAAACGTCGTCGCCGCAATGAACCTGGTTGCCGCCGGCGTCAACACGGTCGACACACGACATCCGGCCTGGACCAGCTTGCTGGCGAGATCGGCCGCCTTGTAGGCGGCGATGCCGCCCGACACACCGAGCACCAACTCGCGATCCTGCATCACAGATCATCCAGCGACGGTCCGCCGTCTCCCCGATCATCCACATCCGGCGCATCGTCAATCGCCATGATCACGTTGTCGGAGTTATCGAGAAAGATCTTGTCGTGCATGATCTCTTCGATCACCGTCTGCATGCCGGGTTTGTTGCCGACAACCTCGACCAGGGGCCGGGCGCCGCGGTTCAACTGCACGAGCCGCTTCTGAATAAGCGTCGACAGCTTGAACCGTCCCCCCACCTTGTTGACGATCTGTTCTTCTTTGAGTTGATCCAGCATGTCTGTTTCTAACTGATGTCCCTTGCGGTCCCCGTCCTTCGTCCCCCGGCGCTGCGAATCCGCCGTTTGTCGCCGGCCACGAGCATGCAGCGTGTGACCTCAAGCATATTCCGTAGCGGGCGTTGCCGACGCCGACTCTGGTCGACCGCCCCTCAACTCCCGAGAGCAGGCATCTGGATTGCGAGACCGGAGAGACTCTCAGCGAACGTCGCTTAACTCGGCTGCGCAATCTTTTCCAGGATGCGGCAAATCTCCTGAACGGCGTCTTCCAGCCGACCGTTGACAACCTGATAACGATAGCGTCCTGCGAATGTAAGTTCTCGTTCGGCCGTCTGCAACCGACGGTTGATGAATGCCTCGCCTTCTGTCCCCCGGGCCCGCAGTCGCCGCTCGTACTCCTCCGGCGGCGTCGACAGAAAGATCGACACTGCATCCGGGTATCGCTGCATCACCGCCAGCGCGCCCTCCACATCGATTTCCAGCAGCACCCAGCCGTCCGCCGCCGCCGCCCGCCGGAGTTCTGACAGCAGCGTACCGTACCAGTATCCGCTCTTATGGACCTCGGCACACTCCAGAAACGCACCGGCCTGTCGCCTCTCTTCAAATTCCTGGGGAGAGAGAAAGTAGTAGTCTTCCCCGTCAATTTCATTCGGCCGCGGGGGACGCGTCGTCGCGGAGATCGATTTGATCAGCTTGACCGGCGACTCGGCCAGCAGGCGGCTTACAACGGTCGTCTTGCCGCTGCCGCTCGGTCCCGACAGGACAACGACGTGCACGTCCGGTGATGGCAGTAGTGGCGGAAGATCGGGCATCAAGAGGCCAGTATTCGAACCGAGTGCTCCGTGTTCCATCGTCAATCCCGAGCGTCCAGCCGCGTTCCCCGATCTGCGTCGCGTCCATCGCGTGGCGACCGGCACTCGGGTGCACATCCGCCAACACCGGCCCCGCTGCCGCTACTCGACGTTCTGGACAAGCTCTCGCAGTTTTTCCACGGTGCCCTTCATATCGACGACGGCGTGGGCAATCGTCACGTCATTCGATTTTGAACCGATGGTGTTCACTTCCCGAAACATCTCCTGACACAGGAACTCGAGTTTCCTCCCCGCCGATTCCGGTTCGTCGAGGCATTCACCAAACTGCACCAGGTGGCTGCGCAATCGGGCGATCTCCTCATTGATGTCGCAGCGGTCCGCAAACACGCTGACTTCGCGAATGAGATCGTCCTCTTTGATGCTCACCCCTGTATCGCGCAGCAACTGGCTGACCCGATCTTTCAGCTTGTCACGATACTGCACAATCACGGCTGGCGCCCGCTCCGCCACTTGATCCAACCGTCCTGCGACGAGCGCACAGTGATGGGCGAGTTCCCGCTGCATGGACGCGCCTTCGCGGCGGCGGAACTCGTTGAGTTGAGCGATTGCCTGCGTCAGCGTGCGCTCCAGCAACGGCCAGTCAACCTCGGCATCGGCTTCTCCATCATCATGCTCCACGACGACGCCCGGCAGTTCGAGAAACTCCGTCAGAGAGTTCGGCGGCGTCAGGTGCATCTCATCCGTAATGGCGACGACCTGCTCCCAGTACGACTGTAATACATCGTGATCGATGTGATACCGCCCCGTGCTTGTCACGGAATCAACGCGTAACGTGATGTTCACCGTCCCCCGGGCGATGACCAGCCGCACCAGCCGCTCAATCTCGCTCTCTTTCGCGGCGTATGCGTCCGGGCAACGGATGCTCACCTTCAGATAGCGATTGTTGACCGTGCGCACCTCCGCCGTGACGAGCCGCGCCCCGTCCTGCTCTCGCGCGTCGCCATATCCGGTCATGCTCAGCAGCACGTGCAGCCTGTCCTTGCTCGCGGCGCCATGTTGTCAATCTCCCTTATCATTCGAATGATTTGCAGACGGACTTTTCGATCAGCGAAAAGATCACTTGAGAAAGCTTCTTCACCTGGAGTCGCACCGTAACCCGAAGCGTCAGCGAGGGACGTACCAATGCCCCCTCGCTGACGCTTCGGGTTACCGACAGACTTCAGGAAACAGGAACCGCTTCAAGCCTCCGACTCGCGGATGTTCATTGTTCCGTCCCGCCGGATGCATCCGACGCGGGCTCACCCGATGTCCCAGCCCCGGCGCCACCAGTGCTCGTGTCCGGCGATTCCGTCTCGGCATCCAATTCTGGCGCCGTGATCCCGGGAGGCCCGGTCAGGGCGCGGGATCGGCTTTCCGATGCGGCACGCAGGAAATAGCCGCTCCCCCCCGCCACCAGCACCCAGGCGATGGCGACGACGACAGTGATCCGGGTGAACACGTCCCCCGCTTTGGTGCCGAAGGCGCTTTGCCCTCCCATGCCGCCAAAGGCGCCGGCCAGTCCGCCCCCACGGCCCCGCTGCAACAGGACAATGATCATCAGGAAGATGCCCAGGAACATGAGCAGCAACTGCGTCAAAAGTGCAATCGTTTTCACGGGTCACTCCCTCAAATCGCGCCGCGAATCCTGCGGCGATGAATGGTCT